>DASXQD010000310.1:0-2601 GCA_036493195.1 Gemmatimonadaceae bacterium
GCGATTTCGAGGATCGCGTGCTCAAGCAGAAGCATCGGGTGCGATCGTTTGCCGATCTCGAGGGCTGGTTTCGCGATCTGCTGAGCGGACTCGAGGATCAGGGAAACGAGCACTGGCGCACGCACCACGTGGCCACGATCCGGAAGGTGCGCAACCGGCTTTCGAACATCTCCACGCGGTGCGCGGGGCTCGTGACGAACGACGGGCACACGAGCGACCTGCCGTGGGGACACTTCGAGGATCGTTCGGTGTACGTAGTGGACGTCGCGCTCGCCGAAGAGGACGCGCAGGATCTCATCTTCGCGCGGGTCGTCTCGAAGCTGCGCGAGCACCTCGAGAAACGCGATCTCGGTGTGTCGCACGTCGTCGTGTTCGTGGACGAGCTCAACAAGTACGCGCCGGCCGATGGACCCGAGACATACGTTCGCAAGATGCTGCTCGACATCGCAGAGCGTGGCCGGTATCTCGGGCTCGTGCTCTTCAGCGCCCAGCAGTTTCGATCGCAGGTCCACCGGCGCGTCGTTGGAAACGCCGGGACGGCGCTCTATGGACGAATGGATGGAGATGAGCTCGCGACGCCTGGCTACGCAGTGCTCAGCGCGGCGACGCGCACGAAGCTCGCAACGTTGTCGAAAGGACAGTTGATGGTTCGGCATCCGCACTTCACACAACCGATTTTCATTTCCTTTCCTCGCCCTGCAGTCATGCGCGGGCGCGATGGCGTGGAGCGCTTTCCGCAGGCGGCCGATGTCCCGCTCGACGTGGGCGTGCTGCGCCAGCTGCGTCGCATGGATCCGACGCTCACGCTCGCATGGGTGCAGGATGTGATCGGCCTGTACGAGGATGAGGACGTGCTGCGTGCGCTGCACGCGACGCTCGCGCACGCGCCCGACAACGCCGGTGCGTACTTCAAGGCGCAGTTCCGAAAGATCATTCGTGCGACGCCCGCCCCTGCTCCCGCGCGAACGCCGCTTCGCGTGCTCCCGGACGATGATCCGTACGCGATCTGAGCCGGCACTGCGCCGGCTCACTCGCGCATTCGCAGTGGCAGCAGCGCTTCTCGCGGGCGCAGTGGGGAATGCGCGGGCGCAGACGGTGATGCTGCGCATTCAGCCGCGCGTCGGCGACACGATGTACACGCGATTCGAGCAGTCCGTCGAAATGGTCGGCACGCGAAATGTCCATTCGGTCGACACGACGATGACGTCGCGCATGGACATCATGATTCTTTCGCACTCGCTCGTGCAGGCGAGCGACGGACACGGCACGACGGTGCTGGCGATCACCGATTCGGTCGCCATGGAAGGACATGGCACCGGCGCCAGCGCTCCGAACGAGACCATCCGCCACGCGATGCAGGGACGGCAGGCGCGTCTGCACATCGCACGCGACGGCTCGGCCGAGCTGCTCGGAGCCTCCGACGATGTCACGCCGGAGGTGGAGGCGCTCTACTCCGGCATGCCGGCCACGCTGCCCGAGAAGCTCGTGTCGGTGCGATCGTCCTGGGAGCGCACCGCCTTCATTCCCGTGAGTCAGGAGAGCGATTCCGCGCACTCCGCGAAGGTGCGCACCACGTACCGACTGGACTCGCTCTCATCGAACGGCAACTTCGCGTACATCTCGATTCGTGGGACCATCTCGCGTGACAGCGCCGCGGCACTCGTGTCGGAGTCGCTGCGAGTGGGATCGACCGGGACGGTGGCCGGACACATGACGATGGACCGGAAGCACGGCTGGTGGGTGCAGTCCGAGATCGCGATCACGATCAAGAGCATCGTCACGCGGATCGTCGAGCCGGTGTCCACGATGCAGGTGCAAACCCACATCGTGCAATCGATGCAAACCCGGATTGCGCCGTAACCATCGTTTTTCGGCGAGTTTGCCTATCCCCAAGCACGTAGCGGGGTTACGCCTCGAGGGGTAAATTTACGGGGTGCGCCTCGTACACCTCGCCGACCTACATCTGGGCTTCCGGCAGTACCATCGGCTCACGCCAACCGGAATCAATCAGCGCGAAGCGGATGTAGCCCATGCGTTCCGTCGCGCGATCGATCGCGTGATCGCGCTCGCGCCGGACATCGTCGTCATCGCCGGCGACGTGTTTCACACCGTGCGCCCGATGAATCCGGCGATCATCGACGCGTTCTCGCAGTTCGCGCGGCTCACCGCGGCGCTCCCCGACGCGATCGTCGTGATGATCGCGGGGAACCACGACCGCCCGCGCGCCACCGAGACCGGCTGCATCCTCAAGCTGTTCACGAAGCTCGGCATCAACGTCGTCGTGGACGAGCCGAAGCGCCTCTCGTTTCCCGATCGCGATCTCTCGATCCTCGCGGTGCCGGATCTCACCGGACCGCGTCCGGAGCTGTCGCCCGATCCGAGCGCGCGCCACAACGTGCTCGTGATGCACGGCGAGGTGGAGGGCGTGCTGCCGTACGGCGGCGGCGATCGCGCGGCGATGGAGATTCCGCGCGCCGCACTCGCCGCATCGCGCTGGAGCTATGTCGCGCTCGGCCACTACCACGTGCACCAGCGCGTCGAGGACAATGCGTACTACTGCGGCTCCCTCGAGTACACGAGCACCGATCCGTGGAGCGAGCT
>DASXQD010000311.1:0-4596 GCA_036493195.1 Gemmatimonadaceae bacterium
CCGAGGCGCTCGCGGCCGAGGGAGTGGAGCTGGTGATGTGCGCGCGCGGAGAAGCAGCGTTGCGCGAAACGGCCGAGCACATCCGGCGCACAACCGGCGTACGCGTGATCGATGTCGCGGCGGATGTCGCGACGAACGCGGGCCTTCACGCCGTGCTGGCGGCGGCCGAGCGCGAATTCGGACGCGTCGACATCCTCGTCACCAACGGCGGCGGACCGCCCGCGGGTCCCTTCGAGTCGCACACGCCCGAGGCGTGGGACGCGGCCGTGCGAGCCAATCTCACGAGCGTGGTGGAGCTCGTGCGCGGCGTGCTGCCGGGCATGCGCGAGCGGCGGTGGGGACGGATCGTCAACGTCACATCGATCGCCGTGAAGCAGCCGGTGGACAATCTGATCTTGTCGAACAGCGTGCGCGCCGCCGTCACCGGCTTCGCGCGCACACTGGCGAACGAGGTCGCGCCGCTCGGTATCACGGTGAACAACGTGATGCCCGGGTACACGCGCACGGCGCGCGTGGAGGAGCTCGCGGCTCGCACGGCATCGCTCCAGGGCACCACGCGCGATGCGGCGTTCGCTGCGTGGGAGAGTCAGATTCCGATGCGTCGTGTCGGTGAGCCGGCGGAGTTCGGCGCAATGGTTGCCTTCCTTTGCTCCGCACACGCGAGCTACACTACGGGCGCCTCCATTCCCGTGGATGGCGGCTGGATCAAGAGCCTTCTCTGAGGCGCACATGACGCACACCATCTCGTCCGCCGCCCCCGCAACGCACGACCATGTGCCGTCGCTCGCCGAGCGAGTCGACCTTCTCTCGGGCGAGGGCGCGCTCGACGTATTCCGCCGCGCCATGGAGCTCGAGCGCGCCGGTCGTTCGATCGTGCATCTCGAGCTCGGCGCGCCTGATGTGGATGCGCCACCGCACGTCGTGGAAGCGGCAGTCGCGGCCCTGCGCGCGGGCGACGCGCGCTACGTCGCGCCGCAGGGGCTGCCCGAGCTGCGCGAGGCAATCGCCGTCGACGTGCGCTCGCGCGGGATCGCGGCCAGCGCCGATCAGGTGATCGTCACGCCGAGCGCGAAGACGGCAGTGTTCTATGCGATGATGGCGACGGTGGAGCCCGGGAGCGAGGTGCTCGTACCCGACCCTGGATTCCCGATCTATCCGTCGATGGCGCGCTTCGCCGGCGGCGTGTCGGTGGGCTATGCTCTCGATGCCGACAACGCGCCGGATGTAGACGATATCGCGCGGCGCATCACCGCGCGCACGCGCGTACTCTGCCTGAACTCACCCAACAACCCGACCGGCGGTGCGCTCGATGCCGGCGCCATGGCGCGGCTCGCCGAGCTCGTCGCGCGCCACGATCTTCGAGTGGTCACCGATGACATCTATTCGCGGCTCGTATTCGAGGGGCGACGCGCGCCGAGCGTCGCGGCATTCGATGACGCACGCTCGCGCACGATGCTCGTGGATGGCTTCTCGAAGACCTACGCGATGACGGGCTACCGACTCGGCTATCTGGTGGTGCCGCGCCCGTGGGTCGAGCGGCTCGTGACGATGAGTGTGAACGGCCACACCTGCGTGCCGCCGTTCATCCAGCGCGCGGGAATCGCGGCGCTGACCGGCCCGCAGGACATGGTGGCGACGCAGATCGCCGCGTATCGGGCGCGGCGAGACCTGCTCGTGCGAGGGCTCAATGCGCTGCCGGGCGTGAAGTGCCCGGTTCCGGCCGGCGCGTTCTACGTGTTTCCCGATTTCTCCGCCCTGCTCGCATCGCACGGGATGAGCTCGCGCACGTTTGCTGACTCTCTGCTCGAGGAGCACGGTGTGGCCGCCATCGACGGGGCGGCGTTCGGCGCACGCGGGGAAGGATGCTTGCGCCTGTCCTTCGCGTCTGCACAGGCGGATCTCGATTCCGCGGTCACGCGGATCAGCGAGGCGGTGGCAGTCTTGGCGCGGTGAACAGGCTCTTCTGAATCATGACGTGCGCGCCCATCGTGCCGTCCACGAGCTGTGTGATGTGCACGTCGCCGGCAGTACTCAGCAACTGGTAGGCATCCTCGCGCGACAGATGATACGTGTCGCCGAGCAGCGCAATTGCCTGACGCGTGGCGATCTTCGTCGCGACAGTCAGGTTGGAATCCGCACCCATCGCGATCCAGGCAGTGGGTGTTTCCGCGCGTGGCCAGTCGAAGTGAAGGTCCTTGCGCACGATCAGCTGGAACCTGCCGCGCAGCGCCGTCTCGAGCGCCGTGATGTCCACCTCGCCGTCGCCCTGCCCCGCGTGACCGTCGCCGATCTCGAGCAGCGCGCCGCGCGTGTGCACCGGGATGTAGAGGATCGTTCCGGCCACGAGCGCCTTGTTGTCGAGATTCCCTGCGTGCGTGCCAGGCGGTGCGCTGTTGATGCGCCCCTGCTCGGGACTCGGCGCAACACCGATGCTCCCGAAGAACGGATGCAGCGGAATCGAGATGCCGAGCGAATCGGAGAACCGGGCAGCCATCTTCTTGAGGTCGAGCGGAATCACGCGGAAGCGCGACTCACCCGGAAAGTCCTCGGGCAGAAAGCCACCGCGTGGTCCGAAGCCGTTGCACGCATACGGAAGATCGACCGTAATGGTCTCGATCCGCACCTCGAGCACATCTCCCGGCTCGGCCCCCTCCACGTAGATCGGGCCGGTTAGGATGTGCCCGCCCGGACCGCGATGAAGCGTGGAGTCGTGGACCGCGGCGGTGATCGCGCGGTACGCCGGCTCGATCGTTCCGGTGTCCAGCCCCGGCTGGAGGAGCCGCGCCCCGCACGTCGAGACCGCGCCGACGATCACCTCGTCCCCGGACGCGATGCGCAGCACCGGCGCGGCGGCGGGGTCGTAGCCGCCGTACACGACGGTCTTGGGCGACGGCATCAACGAGTCCACGGCGCCGACAGGATACGCGGGCCAGAAGTCCGAAGAGCTCGTGGATGCGGTGCAGGCAGCGAACGCGATCGTGACGAGCGCGATGATCGTGAGCGGGAATGAACGCATGCATCAAATCTGTTGTTCGGACGCGCTCGCGCGGAAGGATGCGTGCATGATCGCTCGCGCGCACACAACGTGCGGCGCCAATCCCGATTCGCGCGGAGGTGGATGATGACCATGGCAGCTCAGCCCGACCGGACGTTCCGCTTCCTGGGGAACAACGAGATCACCGTGCTCGCGTCTGGTCGCGAGACGGCAGATGCGTTCTGCGTGATGAAGCTGGTGGTGCAGCCCAAGGGCGGTGCGACGGCGCTGCACACGGACCGCTGGGTGGAGGTGTTCTACGTTCTCGACGGAGAGGTGGAATGGACGCTGGAGCGCGGCGAGCGGCTCGACACGTGGGTGGCAGGGCGAGGCGAGATGATCGTGGTGCCGAGCGGCGCCAAGCACCGTTTCGCTGGCGCTGGTGAGAGCCCGTGTCGGATGCTGACCATGGGTCCGCCGGAATATGAGTCGTTCTTCCGCGCGTTGGCGGCTGCGTGGACGGGACCCTATGACCGCGAACGGACGCCTCAGGCAGTGGACCCGGTGTTCGAGCAATTCGGTATGCGACTCTGCGCGACTTAGTCTGAACGCTGCTGATCAACTCACCTTCCCGTCGCGAAGAAGACCTGCCGCGCTGTCGCGACCGCGATGCTCGCCGGCGGCCATCCCGCATAGAACGCGAGATGGGTGATGAGCTCGACCAGTTCCTCTGATGAATCCGGCACGCGCTTCGCACCGGCTTACTCCAATGCCAGACCGCCCATCCCCCGCTCTGCTCCGCGACCACCCCGCAGAGGGCCGCCTCGCTGCCCGGCCGAGCGCGTCGGTTCCAGCACGCGCCGCAGCGCCCGGTCTGCACTCACTCGGCCTCGCGCGTGACCGCGACGCGCTGCTCTATATCCCGGCCAGCTATCGCGCAGAGCACGCGGCTCCGCTCGCGGTGATGCTGCACGGCGCCGGCGGGGTGGCGCAACACGGAATCTCACTCGTGGAAGCGCTCGCAGACGCCGCCGGACTCGTCGTGCTCGCGCCGCCGTCGCGCCAGCAAACATGGGATGTGATTCGCGGTGCGTTCGGCCCCGACGTGGCGTTCGTCGATGCGGCGATCGCGGCGACGTTCGAGCGCTGCGCCATCGATCCACAACGGTTGGCGGTGGGCGGATTCTCGGACGGCGCTTCGTACGCACTCTCGCTCGGGCTCACCAACGGCGACCTGTTCACGCACGTGATCGCGTTCTCGCCAGGCTTCATGGCGCAGGCACGCCAGATTGGAGCGCCGCGCTTCTACATCTCGCACGGCACACGCGACACCGTGCTCCCGATCGACCGCTGCAGCCGGCGACTCGTGCCGCTACTCGAGCACGCCGGCTACGAGGTGAAGTACCACGAGTTCGACGGCTCGCACACGATTCCGCCGGACATCGCGCGCGAAGCCGTCGAGTGGCTCGTGCCGCGCACCGACTAGCAGCGGCTCGAGCTACCGATCGACTGTCGACATTCGCTCTTCGTTGTAGCGCAAGCCCGCGATCTTCTCCGGCGCGAGAGCCGCGTCGAGTGTCGACATGTCCGCCTGCGTGAGCTCCACGTCGGCGGCCGCGACG
>DASXQD010000312.1:0-8631 GCA_036493195.1 Gemmatimonadaceae bacterium
CAACCGTGTCGAAAGAAGCGGCGCAGGGCGCGGCGCTGATCGCGGATGGATTGGCTGGCGGAAGACACGCGGTGCTCACGGACATCATGGGCATTCGCGAAGCGAGCGGCACCGTGCTCGATCATCTCAAGATCATCGCGCCCGAAGCCGCTCTCCACCGTCTGGGCCTGTGACACACGCGAGGAGCGCGCATCGCGCGGCTCGCGCGCCCTTGCTGATAGCGGGCGTGTCGGTGCGGGCGCTCGCGGAATCGGCCGCGCGCACAGGCGCTCGCGTCGTCGCACTCGATGCGTACGGCGATCTGGATCTCAGGCGCATCGCGCGCGTCGTCACCGTGCCGCGCGAAAACGACGGCAGCTTCGATCCGATGCGCGTGGCGCGCGCGAGCCGCGCGATCGATGCCGGCGCAGTGACTTACGTGTCGAGCTTCGAGAACTCGCCTCGGGCGGTGGAGATGCTCGCGCGCAGCCGTGCGCTGATCGGCAACTCGCCGGCCGTGCTGCGCCGCGTGCGCGATCCGCTGTCGCTCGCGCGCGCGCTCCCGCGGCTCGGCGCGCGCACGCCGGCGGTGCGCGCCTCGCCGCCGCATGATTCCGATGCCACACGCTGGCTGCTCAAGCCTCGCTGCTCTGGTGGCGGCCATGGCATCGTGCGCTGGACGCACGGGATGCCGGTGCCACGGTCCTCGATCGTGCAGGAGCGCATTCGCGGCAGCGCCGGTTCGATCACCTTCGTTGCCGATGGCGCGCACGTGGTTCCGCTGGCGCTCACCCGACAGCTCTCGGGCGATTCGGCATTCGGCGCGAGCGGGTTTGCGTACTGCGGAAGCATTCTCGAGCCGCATCATCCGGAGCTATTCGCGAACGCGCGCGCGCTCGCATCGAGCGTCACGCGCGAGTTCGCGATCCGTGGCGTCTGCAGCATCGATTTCATAGCGCGCGGCGCTGTCCCGTACGTGATCGAGGTGAATCCACGCCCCACAGCGTCGATGGAACTGGTCGAGCGTGCGACGGGATGCTCGATCTGGCTCGCGCATCTCGCTGGATGCAGCGAGGCCCTCGCGAGCGTGCCCGGCCTCGAGCACGCTCCCTCGGTCGCGCATGGCAAGGCCGTGCTCTATGCGCGCCGCTCAGTCGTGCTCGGCGATACGGAACGCTGGCTCGCCGACGAGGATGTGCGCGACATTCCCGCTCCTGGCGAGCGCATCGCGCGCGGAAGCCCGATTTGCACTATCTTCGCGAGTGGGCGCACGAGTGCGCTCTGCTACGCCGCCCTCGTGCGGCTTGCGCGGATACGGTTTGCGGAGGTCGAGGGACGAATGCGTCGCAAGAGCGCGTGAGCGGATCGGCACGGATCGTCGAGAACGCCGTCTGCCTGGGGTGCGGATGCGCGTGCGATGACATTGGCGTGGTCGTCGAGAGCGGGCGCATCGTGGAGGCACGCAATGCCTGTCCGCTCGGGCGGCTCTGGTTCGGCGACGGCTCGCTGCCCGGTGCCGTGCTCGGCGGCCGTTCGGCCGCCATCGAGGATGTCGTCGGCGAGATCGCGGAGGTACTTCGATCGGCGCGTGCACCCCTCGTCTATCTCGCGCCTGATCTCACGACCGAGGCGCAGCGCGCTGCGGTCGCGATCGCGGACCAGCTACGCGCATTCATCGATGGTGTGACGTCGGCTACCGCGTCAGAAGGCATTCTGGCGGCGCAGCGGCGTGGCCGCGCCAGCGCCACACTCGGCGAGATTCGCAATCGAGCGGATCTGCTGGTCTTCTGGGCCGTCGATCCGGTGCTCAGCTATCCGCGGTTCCAGAGCCGCTACGCGCCCGATCCGGCGGGCGTGCACGTGCCGAACGGTCGCGCCGATCGCACCGTGATCGCGGTGGATGTGGGCTCGCAGCGGGGACCGGATGATGCAGACGTGCGCATCCAGATGACCGCGGACGAAGAGTCGCTCTTTCTCGCGTCCCTGCGCGGATATCTCGCGGGCCGCACGCTCGGTGGTGCGCCGATTCTCGCGCGCGTGACGGAGCTCGCGACGCGGTTGAAGCGCGCCAGGTACGCCGTGGTCGTGGCTGATGGGGAATCGGCTCCGCAGGGGCCGGCGGCGCCGGCCATGCGCGCGGACGCGCTCATCGCGCTCGCGCAGTCGCTCAACGACACCACGCGCGCGTCGCTCTGCACGCTGCGCGGGGGCGGCAATCGCAATGGTGCCGATACAGTGCTCACCTGGCAGACCGGATTTCCAATGGCCGTCGACTTTTCGCGCGGTGCTCCGAAATACACGCCCGAAGACGCGACGCTTGCGCGGCTCGCACGCGGCGCCTTCGATGCGGTGCTCGTGGTGGGCGCCACGTCATCGCTCCCTTCGGGGCTCACGACTGCTCTCCAGGGCGTGCGAACGATCGCGATCGGACCTCGCGCGAGTCAAAGCGCGATCGACGCCAGCATTCGCATCGATACAGGCGTGGCCAGCATTCACGAATCGGGGATCGCGTTCCGCACCGACGACGTCCCGCTGCCGCTCCGTGCCGTGCTGCCCACTCCGCGAGATACCGCATCGCTGCTCAAGGCGCTCGGCACCGCGATCGCAGCAAAGGGAGGTGCCGCATGACACAGCTCCGGATCACCGGGGGCGCGATCCACGATCCGGCGAACGCAATCGATGGCGACGTGCGCGACATCTGCGTGGACGGCGGCCGCATCGTTGCTTCGCTTCCCGGAAATGCACCGGTGCTTTCGGCGGACGGAATGGTCGTCATGCCCGGTGGCATCGACATTCACGCGCACGTGGCATCCTCCAGCGTCACGCTCGGCCGCCGCCTCCTTCCGGAGGAGCACGCACTCGATCCCGCGCGCGCCCCTCATCTCGCGGACGACGCGATTCCGCGCTCCGGAACCGGTGGCACCGTTCCGAGCACGTTCACCACCGGCTACCGCTACGCGGGGCTCGGCTACACGACCGTCTTCGACGCCGCCGTGTCCCCTGCAGGCGCGCGACAGACGCACGCCGAGTTCGATGACACCCCGATAATCGACGGCGGCTTTTTTGCGCTGCTGGGGAACGATGAATATCTGCACCGACAGATCGCGGCGAACGAGATGCGTCGTGCGAGGGACTACGCGGCCTGGATACTCAAGTCCACGGGGGCGTATGCGATCAAGGTCGTGAATCCGGGGGGTATCGAGCTGTGGAAGCGGAACGTGCGCGAGGTGAAAACGCTCGACGATCCCGTGGGCACATCGAACGTCACTCCACGACGAATTCTCGAGGTGCTCGCCGATGCATCGATCGATCTCGGTCTCCCGCACCCGACGCACATCCACTGCAACAATCTTGGCGTCGCCGGAAACGTGGCTATGACGCTGGATACCATGCGCGCGCTCGAAGGTCGTCGAGCGCATTTCACGCACCTGCAGTTTCACAGCTATGGCGGAGAGCGCGGGAAATCGTGGAGCTCCGCGGCTCGGCAGGTAGCCGAGTATGTGAATGGGCATCCCGAGATCACGGGCGACGTCGGACAAGTCATGTTCGGCGATGCGACGACACTCACGGCGGATGGCGCAGTCGAGTACCTGCTGCACATGAGCACCGGCAGGAAGTGGATCAACGCAGACATCGAGCTCGAGACTGGGTGCGGGATCGTCCCGTATAGCTACAGGGACAAGGCAGCCATTTCGTCACTGCAGTGGGTGGTGGGACTCGAGCTCTTTCTCCTCTCCGCGGATCCGTGGCGCATGGTGCTCTCCACCGACCACCCGAATGGTGGATCGTTCATGAGCTATCCGGACCTCATTCGGCTGCTCATGGACCGCGCCTATCGCGACGAAAAGCTGAAGAGTGTCAATCAGAAGATGCTCGCCGGAAGTGCGCTCGCCGACGGCATCACGCGCGAGTACACGCTCAACGAGATTGCGATCATCACGCGGGCGGGTCCGGCCCGCCAGCTCGGCCTCGCGCACAAGGGACATCTCGGCGTGGGAGCAGACGCGGACATCACGATCTACAGCCGCGATCCCGACTACGCGAAGATGTTTTCGACGCCGCGGTACGTGCTCAAGGCCGGTACGCTCGTCGTGGAGGAGGGACAGTTGCGTCGTGCACCATCCGGCAAGCGAATCTTCGTGCAGCCGGGATACGACGACACGCTGCTGCGCGATCTCGGCAAGTACTTCGAGTCGTACTCGTCCATCCAGCTCGCGAATTATCCGGTCACCGGCTTGCGTGACACGCCCGTGCCAACCAGAGCCGGCTGATGGAGATTCGCGGCGTTCAGATCGACGATACGTTCGCCGAGGCCTTCGCGATGCGCGGCGTGCGCATCATCATCACGGCGAAGAATCAGAAGTGGGCGCGCGAGTCTGCGAACAAGCTCACGGGCTTCGCCACCTCCGTGATCGCCTGCAAGTGCGAGGCGGCCGTCGAGCGCGAGCTCGCCCCCTCGGATACACCGGATGGGCGTCCGGGCATGAGCGTGCTCCTCTTCACGATGGACTCGGACAGTCTTCCGAAGCGCGTGATCGAGCGCATCGGGCAAACGGTGCTCACGTGTCCGACCACAGCGTGTTTCGATGGTCTCCGCGATTCTCCGGATCGCCTGGCGATCGGCAAACCCCTGCGCACGTTCGGCGACGGCTTTCAGGCGAGCAAGATGATCGATGGCCAGCGCTACTGGCGCGTGCCCGTGATGGAAGGCGAGTTCCTCATCCAGGAGACGTTCGGCAAGGCGAAAGGTGTTGGCGGTGGCAACTTTCTGATCCTGGCCGAGAGCGCGGATGTGGCGCTCGAAGCGGCTGAGGCGGCCGTTGACGCGATGGCGGGAATGCCCGGTGTGATCCTTCCGTTTCCCGGCGGCATCGTGCGAAGCGGGAGCAAGGTCGGTGCGAAGAAGTACAAGGGCATGATCGCGTCCTCGAACGACGCGTTCGCTCCCACGCTGCGCGCGATTACGCAGACCGCACTGCCTGAAGGTGTGAACTCCGTGCTGGAGATCGTGCTCGATGGACTCGACTTCCGCTCGATCGCGACTGCCATGCAGGCGGGCATCGATGCGTCGTGTCGGGCGGGCGTCCACTCGATTACCGCGGGGAACTACGGCGGCAAGCTCGGCCCGTACCACTTCCATTTGCGCAAAATCATGAGTGGTGATCTGGACGACGCTCCGAAAGCCGACGCGTCCAAGCCTGCGGCGCCGGCGTGAGCGATCGCATCACGCTCACTCTTCGCGCGCCGCTCGAGCGCGCGCTCGATGCGGACGCGATCACCGCCGACCGCCTCGCCGCGCTCAGCACGCAGGAAATCTCCGCGCTGCCCCTCTGGGATGGCCGCACAGCAGTCGCTTTGGGAGATGTGTTCTCGGTGAGTGGCGAGCGTGCGCAGACGGTCGTGCTCGAGGGAGATCTCGCGAAGCTCCATGGTGTGGGAAGCATGATGACGGGAGGAGCTCTCGAGATTCGGGGATCGATCGGCAACGCGGTGGGTGCGCGCATGCAGGGTGGCGCAATCACGGTGCAGGGAAGTGCGGCTCACGATGCGGGGAGCGCCATGTCCGGCGGTTCGCTCGTGATTGCCGGCGATGTGGGCGATCGGGCGGGTGGTGCGTTACAGGGCGCATCGAAGGGAATGATTGGGGGTCACATCATCGTGCGAGGTAATGCGGGGCGCGAGGCCGGTGCGCGCATGCGGCGCGGCGTTCTCTGCTGTGCATCCGTGGGCACCGGTGCGGGTCTCGGGATGATCGCCGGCAACATCATCGTTGCAGGCGCAATCGGCGATGGCGTGGGCACCGGAAACAAGCGCGGCTCGATCGTCGCGCTCGGAGGCGTGCGAGTACCGCAGACATACGCGTACGCGTGCACCTACCGGCCGCCACATCTCTCGCTGATGCTCCTCTTTCTCCGTGCGCACTTCGCGCTCGATGTGAACGAGGCGCATCTGCACGGCCTTTACAGGCGATACAGCGGCGACCTCACCGAGATCGGCAAAGGAGAAATTCTCGAATGGCAGGCGACATGATGAGCGTGTTGAATCTCAACGAGCGCGCATGGAAGATCGCGGACGATCTCGCCGCGCGTGCGGACGAGCTGCGCCTGTCCGTGCAGTCACTCGCGTCGGGCGCTCGCGTGATCGATGCCGGCATCGATGTGCGCGGTGGCTACGGAGCCGGCATTGGTTTGGCGGAGCTCTGCATGGGCGGCCTCGGGCACATTCGATTCGCGGAGCTGGAGATCGGGGGGGTCGCGACACCGGGTGTCGAGGTCTGGACGGATCATCCCGCCGTGTCGTGCATGGCTTCACAGTACGCGGGCTGGGCGCTCTCCGTGGGCAAGTACTTCGCAATGGCATCCGGGCCGCTGCGCGCGCACGCGCGCGTGGAGAAGGAGCTCTTCGACAAGCTCGAGTATGCCGAAACAGCCACGCGCGGCGTGCTCGTGCTGGAAGGCCGCACCATTCCTACCGAGGAGGCGGTAGCACTCGTTGCGCAAAAGGCATCGCTTTCGCCGTCCCAGCTCACCTTCGCGATCGCGCCCACCGCCAGCCTCGCGGGCGGAGTGCAAGTCGTCGCACGTGTGCTGGAAACGGGGTTGCACAAAATGGAGGTGTTGGGATTCGATGTGCGCCGCGTGGTGAGCGGCATCGGCACCGCACCGCTCCCGACGCTCGCGAAGAACGATCTGCGCGCGATCGGACGCACCAACGACTGCATCCTCTACGGTGGCCAGACGTCGTTCGTGATCGACGCATCGGATGAGGAGCTCGCGAATCTCGCGGCGAAGCTGCCGGCCTCCTCGTCGAACGACTACGGCACACCGTTTTACGAGACATTCAAGCGCTACGACGGCGACTTCTACAAGATCGACAAGCTGCTGTTCAGCCCCGCGGAGGTGTGGCTCTCGAGCGCCACCACTGGGAAAACGTTTCACGGCGGGCTGCTGAATCCCGAGGTATTGCGCGGATCGCTGTTCGAGGAGTGATGCGTGCTGGTGCCGATTCCACGGCGAGTGTGCTATGTTCTCTCGCCCTGGCCGCTCAGGGGTCGACCCTCAATGGAGAAATGTCATGCGTTCCTTTGCCCCGCTTGCCGTGGCCCTGTTTGCGTTTGCGTGTTCGAAGCCCGCTTCCACCCCGTCCGGAGATTCTGCAATGGGCTCAATGAAGGATTCCACCGCAGCGGCGCCGGCCGCGGCGGCAGCCGCTCCCGAAGCGCCAGGCTTTATGGTCGTCGTGCTTTATAACCAGCCGAAGGACACAGCTGCATTCGAGAAGTACTACGCCGACAAACATCTTCCGCTGGTAACCGCCAAGGCGAAGGAGATCGGATTCTCGAAAGCGGTGCTCATCAAGTTCACGAGCAATGCGGATGGCTCGAAGCCGTCGCACTATCGCGAAGCGCAGCTCTGGTGGCCAACCGAAGCCGCGCTCAAGGCGGGAATGGCGACCGAAGGCTTCAAGGCCGTGGCCGGTGACCTGAAGAATTTCTCGACGGGCGGCCAGATGGTGCTCATCGGGGCAGAGACTCGCTAGAGCGACCGACGACCATACGTCCCCGTGACGTATGGTCGCTTCCCGCTTTGCACGAAGCATGAAGATCGCGGTTCTCAGCACGCGCCGTGGCTGGCATACCGATGAGCTGCAGCATGCGATCGTCGAGCGCGGCCACCATCCCTTTCTTCTTCCCTACGAATCCCTCGTCGCGCGCCTCGGCGCGCGCGCGAGCGACGCTCCGCAGCTCGGCGCCAGCGCGCCCGATCTCTTCGACTGCGATGCCGTAATCGCGCGCATCATTCCCAACGGCTCGCTCGAGCAGATCATCTATCGCGTCGACGCCCTCCACTGGCTAGAGGACGCAGGCGTGCTCGTTGTGAATCCGGCCCGTGCGATCGAGCGCACGGTCGACAAGTTCTACACCTCGGCATTGCTCGAGCGCGCCGGCCTTGCCACCCCGCAAACCGTCGTGTGCGAGCGCGTGGAGGATGCCGCCGCTGCCTTCCAGATGATGGGAGACGTGATCGTCAAGCCGCTGTTCGGCTCGATGGGTCTGGGAATGGTGCGGGTGAGCGATGAGGAGACCGCATGGCGCGTATTTCGCGCGCTGGAAGCGATTCGAGGAGTTTATTATCTTCAGCGCGCAGTTCCGCACGAGGGGAAGGACATTCGCGCGTTCATCATTGGCGACCGCGTCGTTGCCGCGATCGAGCGACGCTCGCCTGGATGGCGCACGAACATCTCGCGCGGGGGCGAGGCGACCGAGGTCGAGCTTCCTGCGGCGTGGAGCGAGATGGCGTTGCGCGCGGCGCAAGCCGTCGGCGCAACGTACGCGGGTGTCGATCTTCTGCCTGCGCAGGATGGAACTGTCTACGTTCTCGAGGTGAACGGAATTCCGGGATGGCGCGGACTTCAGGAGGCAACCTCCGTAAACGTCGCGGGAGCGCTGATCGATCACGTGGTCTCCACGCATCGCGCGTACGGCGCGGCGCGTGGAGCAGGATGAGCACGCGGGAAGAGATCGCGGCCTGCGCGCAGCTCGCCTGTCTGCTCGAAGCCAGCGCGCCCAAGCCCGGAAATGTCTCGCCGGGTGTGGCCTTCCACGACACGCGCTACGAGCACTTTCTCGCGAGTGCCGCCGCGATCGCGCCT
>DASXQD010000313.1:0-5873 GCA_036493195.1 Gemmatimonadaceae bacterium
CAGCACATCCGCCGCGAGCTCGGGCTTCCGGTAAGTCAGGGCAAGCGCTACTCGTGGGGCTATCCCGCGTGCCCCGATCTGGAAGGACACGCGCAGCTCTTCAAGCTCCTGCCCGCGAGCGACGCGCTCGGCATCGAGCTCACCTCCGCCTTCCAGCTCACGCCCGAGCAGTCGACGGCGGCGATCGTCGTGCATCATCCACAGGCGAAGTACTACGCGGTGCGAGGCGCAGCCGCGGAGCCGGAGGCCGCATGAGCGCCGTCGCCGAGAGTCGAGCCCAGGCGCGCCCGGACGTTCGCGAGATCGCGGATCCGGATCGCATCATGGTGGCGGACGGCGCGATGGGCACGATGCTCTACTCGCGCGGCGTGTTCATCAATCAGTGCTATGATGAGCTCAACGTGCGCTCGCCGGAGCTCGTGCTCGATGTGCATCGCGCGTACGTGAAGGCCGGCGCGGAGCTGCTCGAGACGAACAGCTTCGGCGCGAACCGGCTCAAGCTCGCGCAGTACGGCCTCGAGAATCATGTCGCGGAGTTCAATCGGCGCGCAGCCGAGATCGCGCGCGAGGCTGCCGGCGCCAACGTGCTCGTGGCGGGAGCGGTCGGCCCACTTGGCGTTCGCATCGAGCCGTTCGGCGCCACGAGTCGCGAGGAGGCGCGCGGCCACTTCCGCGAGCAGATGCACGCGCTGCTCGAGGGCGGTGCCGATTGCTTCCTTCTCGAGACCTTCGGCGATCTGGGCGAGATCGAGCAGGCGCTCGCCGCCGCGCGCGAGCTCTCGCTCACGACGCCGGTGATCGCGCAGATGACGATCGGGCAGGACGGGCTCACGCCGTTCGGCGCGACCCCGGAAGACGTCGCGCGCACACTCGACGAGTGGGGCGCAGATGTGATCGGGCTCAACTGCTCGGTGGGGCCGCAGGCGATTCTCGAGGCGATCGAGCGGATGGCCGCAGTCACGAAGCGGAAGCTGAGCGCGCAGCCGAACGCCGGCATGCCACGCGATGTGTCGGGGCGCACAATGTACATGGCGAGTCCCGAATACATGGCGAGCTACGCGCGCCATTTCATTCAGGCAGGCGCGAAGCTCATTGGCGGCTGCTGCGGAACCACGCCCGATCACATCAAGTCGCTGGTCGAAGGAATTCGGCCGCTCGTACCGCGCAACCAGCGCCGGGCCAGCGTGCGCTATCAGATGCCGCACACGCTCGGTGCAGACGATCAGGGCGCGGAGACCGCGACCGCTGTTGGCGTCGACGCGATGCCCTTCGCGCGGCGCTCGCGCTGGGCGGGAAAGATCGCGCGCAACGAGTTCGTCACGTCGGTCGAGATCGTGCCCCCGCGCGGCGTCGATGCGACCGCGATGCTCGAAGGCGTCTCCGCGCTCAAGGTCGCGGGCGTGGATGCGGTGAACGTGCCCGATGGACCGCGCGCCCAGAGTCGCATGGGTGCGCTCATGACGAGCCTCCTCATCGAGCAGCGCATCGGCATGGAGACGGTCACGCACTACTGTTGCCGCGATCGAAACCTTCTCGGCATGCTGAGCGATCTGCTCGGCGCGTCCGCGATGGGGCTTCGGAATCTCCTGATCATCACCGGTGATCCGCCCAAGATGGGGCCGTATCCCGATGCCACCGCAGTGTTCGACATCGATTCGATCGGCCTCACGAATCTCGTGAGCCGTTTGAACAGGGGGCTCGATCCAGGAAGCAATGCGATCGGCAGGCCTACCGCATTCACCATCGGTGTCGGCGTGAATCCCGCGGCGCTCGATCCGGCGTACGAGCTCCGCCGGTTCGAGTGGAAGGTGGACGCCGGTGCGGAGTACGCGATCACACAACCGGTGTTCGACGTCGAGCAGCTGGAGCGCTTTCTCGACTCGATCGCGCACGTGCGAATCCCGATCGTTGCCGGAATCTGGCCGCTCGTGTCCGCGCGAAACGCAGAGTTTCTCGCGAATGAAGTGCCCGGGGTGGTCGTGCCCGAAGCGGTGCTCGCGCGCATGCGGGCAGCGAGCGAGAAATCGAAGGAGCATGCGGTGGCGGAAGGGATCGCGATCGCCCGCGAGATGCTCGAGCGCGTTCGCGGCGCCGTGCAGGGCGCACAGGTGTCGGCGCCGTTCGGCAAGGTCGAGCTCGCGGTACGGGTGTTCGAGAGCTGAGCCAAAACGGGAGGCCGCGGTATATTGCAGGATCGGTCCAGCGAGGAGCGCGCGTGAAGGGAATCCTGATCATCGATCACGGCTCGATGAAAGAAGAAGCGAATCGCATGCTCGAATGCGTGGGCGAGCTCGTGCAGCGCATGGCGGGAGAGCGCGTAGTGGTGCGAGTGGCGCACATGGAGCTCGCCGCACCCACCATTGCGGATGGATTCGAGGCGTGCGTCGCCGCCGGTGCAACGGAGATCGTCGCCTTCCCGTACATGCTCTCCCCAGGCAAGCACTCCACGCGCGACATCCCGCGCATGGTGGCCGAGCTCGCGGCGACCCATCCAGGAATTCCCGTGCAGGTGACCACGGCGTTCGGCGTGAACGAGCAGCTCGCCGCGGTCGTGCTCTCCCGATCCGGTGTGTCTCCGCTGGAGTGCGCCGAGCCGCATCGATGCATGCGCCCCGCAGGCACGCCGCCTCGCTATTGCGGCGATGGCTGCGCCGAGACGAGTTCGGCAGCGACCGCTCGCGTGCCGGAAAGCATCGCGCGGTAGCCGGCACTGCGCGCGCAGCGCCCCCGACTTAAGATTGTCCTCATGACTACCGACATTTCGGTCTCGCATCCGGCACTCACGACGCTGTCCGAAGAGGAGAGTGCCTTCCGCGATGCGGTGGCCGCGTTCGCGGAGCAGGAAGTCCGGCCGCGCGTGCAGGACATGGAGCGCGCGGCGCGAATCGACCCCGCCCTGATTCCCGCGCTCTTCGAGCTCGGCCTCATGGGGATCGAGGTTGCCGACACGTACGGCGGCGCGGCCGGATCGCTCATGATGGTGACACTCGCAGTCGAGGAGATCAGCCGCGTCGATGCCTCCGCAGCGATCATGGTCGACGTGCAGAACACGCTCGTGAACTATCCGATCGCGCGGTACGGCACGGATGCCCAGCGCAAGAGGTTTCTGCCGCGCCTCACGTCTCGCACGATCGGCGCCTACGCGCTCTCCGAAGCCGGCTCCGGCTCCGATGCGTTCGGTCTCGCCACGCGCGCCGAGAAGCAGGGTAACGACTGGTCGCTCAGTGGACGCAAGCTCTGGATCACGAATGGGGCGGACGCAGGCATCTTCGTCGTCTTCGCAAACGCGAATCCCTCCGCGGGTTACAAAGGCATCACGGCATTTCTCGTCGAGCGTGACATGCCGGGGTTCACCGTGGGCAAGAAGGAGGACAAGCTCGGCATTCGTGCCTCGAGCACGACGGAGCTGCTCTTCGATGGATGTCTGATTCCGGCCGCGAACGTGCTCGGAGAGGTCGGCCAGGGATACAAGATTGCGATCGAGACGCTGAACGAGGGGCGAATCGGCATCGGCGCACAGATGCTCGGCATCGCCCGCGGGGCCCTCGAGACTACCATCGAGTACGTGAAGGAGCGCAAGCAGTTCGGCACGCGCCTCGCCGATTTTCAGGGCATTCAGTTTCAGCTCGCGCAGGTCGCAACGGAGCTCGAGGCCGCGCGGCTCCTCATCTACAATGCTGCGCGACTCAAGGACAGCGGGCACCCGTTCACACGCGAGGCGGCATCGGCGAAGCTGTTCGCGTCACAGGTGTGCGAACGGGTCACGTCGCTGTGCGTCGAGCTTCACGGCGGCTACGGCTACACGAAGGACTATCCTGTCGAGAAGTTCTATCGCGACGCGAAGATCGGCACGATCTACGAAGGAACGTCCAACATGCAGCTGCAGACGATCGCGAAGCTGCTGCTCAAATAGGTCGCAGCCCGTTGCTCAGCGTCGCAGCGCGCCGAGCACCGTGGGCAATGCGCCGATCAACCAGACGAGCCCCGCCGCGATGTAGGAGTTCGTCTTCGACAGCTTTCCGGTGACCTGCAGCCCGATCGCGATCAGGATGGTCTGCCAGATCGTGAACACATCTATGCGCGTGAGCAGTGCGAGGAGCGCAGGCGAGGTCGTGTCGGGGTCCATCAGCGCGCCGAGCCCCAGGGTGATTCTCCCTGCGCCGTTCAGCCGATCGGGGTTCGAGAAATACGCGATCACGGCGCCCGCCACGACACCCAGTATTCTCGGGGCGAACGCGTACGTCGCCACCATGATCCCCGTCTGCACGGACTGCTTCGACTCGAAGATCTTTCCCACCACCCAGAGCACCAGCCCGGTGAGCATGATCGAGATCGGGATGACGACAATGATGAAGAACGGCGCCAGCTTCGCGCCCATCGCCATCTGCCCCTGAATCTTGTCCGCAGTGATCTCCGGATGCGCCTTCAGTAACTGTGCCGTCTGTCGCGCCATCTCGGCGTCGAACACCGGCTGAATGAGCGACTTCGTGCCGAGAAAGATGATGATGAAGAGCACCGTCACGATGAGCAGCTGCATCCCGAAGCCGGAATTTTCGCGCCGCCGAAAGACCGCCGAGGGCGACGAGAAGATGTCGATGAAATCCTCCCAGAGAGACGCCTGGGGGGCGGCGGGCGTGTTCGCGGGCACGGTCACGGTTTGCTCCGGGGAAAAATTGAGTGCAACTATGATTCACAGGAGTACGTAGTCTCGCCAGTACCCGTTTCGACATTCGATCTCGAGCATGCTCCCGTGAACCGTTCGAGTCCCAAGCCGAGGACCACGCTCGTGCGCCGTGTGCTTGCCGTGCTGCTTTGCTCGCTCGCTGCGCTGCCCGCCACGGCGCAGGTGCCCCAGGCCGAATACGCCGCACGGCGCGATTCGCTCGCGGCAGCGATGTCCGACGGAGTGCTCATCGCGCTCGGCGGTCACGAGCCGGCAGAGGATTATCTCAACTTTTATCCGGCGCCGTCGTTCTACTATCTCACCGGTATCACGGAGCCAGAGGCCGTTCTCCTTCTGGTGAAGCGGCGGACGACGGTCACGACGACGCTCTTCGTCCAGCCGCGTGATCCGTCTCGCGAAGTGTGGACGGGAACCCGTCTCGGCACCGAGGGGATGAGGCGCACAACGGGCATTCCCGCGCGCACGATAGACAAGCTCCATCCCGCGCTCGACTCGCTGCTCGCGAACGGCGGAACGCTCTCCGTGGTCGGCGATCTCTCGGGCGACGGCTTCGCGACGCGAGACGAGCAGTTCGTGGCGAAGCTCCAGCACGATCATCCCACGCTCCGGATCGCGGCGGCGAACGATCTCGTCGAGCATCTGCGGATGCGTCACAGCGCGGCGGAGCTCGCGCTCGAGCGCAAGGCAATCGACATCACCGTGCGAGCGCAGCACGACGCGATCTCGGCGATTCGCCCCGGCATGAACGAGTTCGAGATCCAGGCGCTGATCGAGTACACCTTTCGCCGCAACGGAGCGGATCGCCCCTCGTTCGCGTCGATCGTTGGATCGGGTCCGAACTCGACTGCGCTGCACTACAGCGCCAACGATCGCTTCATGCGTGCGGGCGATATGGTCGTCATGGATATCGGAGCCTCGTACCGCGGCTACGCGGCGGATGTGACACGCACGGTGCCCGTGAGCGGCACCTTCTCACCGGAGCAGCGTGCCGTGTACGAGATCGTGCGCGCTACACAGCACGCGGCCGAGCAGGTGGCGAAGCTCGGTGCCACATCGAGCGATATGGATGCCGCGGCGAACGGGGTTCTGAGCGCAGGCCTTGCGCGGCTCGGGCTCATCGAGTCGCCGGACGCCACCTTCGATGCAGGAGGTGGCGAATGCCGCAGGCGTGTGGCGACTGGCTGCTTGC
>DASXQD010000314.1:0-6005 GCA_036493195.1 Gemmatimonadaceae bacterium
GCCCCGAGGCCGATGTGAACGTCGAATTTCAGTCGAAGTCGAAGTTCGCCGCGGGTGCGGAGAAGCTCGCATGGGAGCTCGCGAATGCGAACGAGCTCTATGCCACCGACTATCCCGCGCAGGTGGGGCGGCACATGACGAACACGGATTCGTGGCCATTCATGGACATCGTGCCGGCGATCAGCGTTCGCGAGAACGAGCGCGGCGCGCAGATCGGAAACGGGTGGGATCCGCAGTGGCACCAGCCCACCGATCTCTACGCGACGTACAGCGACAAGGATTTCCGACTCGGCCTGAACGCCGCACAGACGACGCTCGGCGCGATAGCGACGCTCGCCGGTGCGCACGTGGCGGGTGCGGCGCATTAGCGTCTGGGGCCGTGCATCTATTGCGCGGGCAAAACCATAACGAGCGAGCCGTTAACAAGGGGAATACGGACACAGACGGATTCAACGGACACAAACGGATGAAAAACCCGGCACGATAGCGCTCTTTCCCAGTTGAGAGCGCGACATCGATGCGATGTATTTTCCGTTTGCTTCCGTTCAATCCGTTGGTGTCCGTTTCATCTGATTGTTGATGCCTGGATCGCGGGCGTGTCGCTCCACCGCGAAGGAATCTTCGCGGTGGAGCTCGCCCGGAATTGCGTCGGAAACACGTTCGCGCGTCAACGCGGATGTGGATCACGGCGTAATGGATGTGTCGGGCTTGGTTTATGCGAGTCCGGGACCATCCAACCTGTGGGGCTTCACCGAAATGGGGGATCCGTTCACGGAGCGCCGCGCTGCACATCGTCGCGTGCGCGCGCTGCCGTTGCAGTGCAATGCTCGATTACGCCCGGCGCGCGTGCTGTCTGCACTCGCGCTCTTTCTCGCCGCATGCACGAGCTCCGTTCCCTCGATCGGCGGCAAGTCCGCCGTCTCTCCCGCGCCCGGCACTCCGTACTCGCCGCCACGGAACGTCGTGCCCCCCGAGCCGGATTCGAGCAAGGCAAAGCCCACGCTTCCGCCCGATATCGCTCCGCACGACTCGACCCTCGCGCTGCCCGAGGTGGTCGACGTCGCGTTGCGCAACAATCCGCAGACCGCGCTCTCCTGGTCGCAGGCACGCACCGCAGCCTTCCAGTACGGCTCGGCGCGCGGGACCTACTTCCCCGCGCTCGACGCGACCGCGAGTCTCGGCCGTTCGCAAACGACTACGACGACCGGCTTCATCGAGCGCACGGCCTTCACGCCGCAGCTGTCTCTCTCCTATCTGCTCCTCGACTTCGGCGGCCGCTCGGGCACGATCGGCGCCGCTCGCGAGAACACGATCGCGGTGGATCTCGACTACAACGCGACGCTGCAGAACGTCGTCTTGCAGTCCGAGAACGCGTACTTCGCGTACATCTCCTCGCGCGCGCTCGTGCGCGCGCAGCAGCAGACCGTGGCCGAGGCGGACACGAACCTGATCGCGGCGCAGGTGCGTCACAACAGCGGCGTGGCGACGATCGCGGACGTGCTCCAGGCGCAGACGGTGCTCGCGCAGGCACAGCTCGATCTCGAGACGGATTCGGGAACGGTGCGAACGAATCACGGCAACCTCGCAACGGCTATGGGGCTTCGTGCGGATGCGACGTTCGAGGTCGAGATGCCGTCGGACACGATGCCGATCGGCTCCGCGTCGGCGAGCGCCGACTCGCTGATCGTGAGCGCACTCGAGAACCGTCCCGATCTGGCCGCGGCGCGCGTGAACATTTTGCAGTCGCAGCAGGAAGTTCGCGTCGCTCGCTCGAGCCAATTCCCGGCGATCACGGCCGGCGCAAGCTTCGGACGCAACTACTCGAATCTCTCGAACTTCACCGGCAACAACTACGCGCTCACCCTCGGCCTCTCGATCCCGATCTTCAACGGCCTGGGTCTCCAGTACGATCTTGCCGCCGCCAAGTCGCGGGTGGATGAGCAGCGCGCGAGCACGAATCTGCTGCGCACTCAGGTGTCGAACCAGGTCGTGACGTCCTACGTGTCGCTCCACACGGCGGCCGCCCGCGTGCGCACCGCCGACGTGCTGCTCGCAAGTGCACGACAATCCGAGGACGTCGCCCGGGGACGCTACAAGGCGGGCGTGGGCACGATTCTCGACCTGCTCACGGCCCAGGCCGCGCTCGCGAGCGCGCGAGCGCAGCAGGCGCAGACTCGATGGACGTGGGCCACGGCGCTGGCCCAGCTCGCGCATGATGTCGGCGTGCTCGGCGTGCACGGCGAGGCACCGATCCCGCTCACGCACGATTCCACCACTGGTCCCAAATGAAGATCGACTTTGCGTTGACTGGAGGGCTCCTTCGCACTCCGCTGCTCGCGGTCGCACTCGGTGTTGGGCTTGCCGCGTGCTCGAAGAAGGCGGCGCGGCCGCCGGCGCAGCCGGTGCCGGTGATCGTTGCGCCGGCCTCGCGAGCAGATGTGCCGTTCGAGATCCAGGCGAATGGCGTCGTCTCGCCGCTCAGCACATCCGCCATCACGGCGCAGGTGGATGGGATCATCACACACGTCTATTTCCGCGAGGGACAGGACGTGGACAAGGGAGCGCTGCTCTTTCAGATCGAGGCGCGTCCCTACCAGGCGGCGTACAGTCAGGCGCTGGCGAATCTCGCGCGTGACAAGGAGACGAACGCGAACGCGCAGAAGGAGGTCGAGCGCTATCAGGCACTCGTGAAGCAGGACTACGTCACGCAGGAGCAGGCGGACCAGCAGCGGGCGACCGCTGGCGCATCCGCTGCCACGGTGCAGGCCGATGAGGCTGCCGTCGAGAATGCAAAGTTCAATCTCGACAACACGAAGATTCGCGCGCCGATCTCGGGGCGCACGGGCGGCCTTCTCGTGCGCGAGGGGAATGTCGTGCATGCGGGAGGAACGACGCCGCTCGTGGTGATCAATCAGATCAGCCCGATCACGGTACGCTTTCCGGTGCCCGCCACCGATCTCCCGCTCATCCAGAAATACGGCGGCACGGGGCAGCTCCCTGTCACCGCTGTTCCGGGCGGTGCGCGCCAGAGCGCGCAGGATACCGCGGGCGGCCCGCCGGGCGGCGCCGGAGGCGACACGCCGCAGGAGCAGACATCGGGGGTGGACCCATCCGCCGTGAATCTGCTCGCGCAGCTTCCACCCGCGCGTGGCTCGCTCTACTTCGTCGACAACACTGTCGACACGCTCACCGGAACGGTGATGCTCAAGGCGACCTTTCCGAATACTGAAAAGTCGCTGTGGGCGGGACAGTTCGTGTCGACGACGCTGCACCTGTTCAACGAGCAGCACGCGCTCGTGGTGCCGAGCGAGGCGGTGGTCACGGGCCAGCAGGGGACGTACGTGTACGTGGTGGACAGCGCGAGCACCGCGCAGCAGCGGAAGGTGAGCGTCGAGCGAACGCAGGGGAGCGTGGCGGTGATCACGGCCGGGTTGCGCGACGGCGAGCGCGTGGTGCGAAGCGGGCAGTCGCGGCTCAATGCCGGGGCGAAGGTGAAGATCGCGAGTGCCGCGGACTCCGCCGGCGCGCGCAACAGGCGCGCGGCAACCAAGTAGCAGATCCGAAGCGAGCGAGCGAGTGAACATCCCGAGTCTCTTCATCCGACGTCCCGTCATGACCACGCTGGTCATGGTGGCGATCTTCGTGTTCGGGCTCGTCGCCTATCGCAATCTGCCCGTGAGCGACCTGCCCACGGTCGAATATCCCACGATCTCCGTGTACGCGAGCCTTCCGGGCGCGAGTCCCGAGACAATGGCCGCCACCGTCGCAACGCCGCTCGAGAAATCGTTCTCCGCGATCGCCGGCATCGACAACATCACGTCGACGAGCGGGCTCGGTTCCACGCAGATCACGATGCAGTTCGCGCTCGACCGCGATGTCGACGCCGCCGCGCAGGATGTGAACGCCGCCATCTCGAGCACGCTCTCGCAGCTCCCGCCATCGATCATTCCGCCGTCGTATCGCAAACAGAATCCTTCGGCGGCGCCGATTCTCTTTCTGGCGCTCACCGCGCCCAACATGCGGCTGTCCGATCTCGACGAGGTGGCCGAGACGACGATCGCGCAGCGGCTGTCGATGGTGGATGGGGTGGCGCAGGTGTCGGTGTTCGGCTCGCAGAAGTACGCGGTGCGCATCGAGCTCGATCCCGCGCAGCTCACGGCTCGGAATCTGAGCGTGAGCCAGGTGGCGCAAGCGGTGCGCACGAACAACGTCACGCTCCCCACGGGCGTGCTGTACGGCAACGCGCGCACGCTCACGGTGCAGGCCACCGGCCAGCTCTACGATGCCGATCAGTTCCGCAAGATGATCGTGGCGGAGTACAACAATGCGCCGGTGCACCTGGGCGATCTCGGGCGGGTGTACGACGACGTGCAGAACGACAAGAATGCGAGCTGGTACAACGGTGAGCGTGCGATCGTGCTCGCGGTCACCCGCCAGCCCGGCACGAACACCGTGCAGGTGGCGGATGCGGCGAAGGCGGCACTGGCCGAGATCGCGCCGTCGATACCGAAGGGAGTGGAGCTGACGATCCGCTATGACCGCTCCGCCGGCATCAGGCAGGCGGTGAGAGACGTGAAGTTCTCGCTCGCGCTGGCGCTCGCGCTGGTCGTGATGGTGATCTTCCTCTTTCTGCGCAATCTCACCGCAACCGTGATCCCGAGCCTCACGCTGCCCATGGCCATCGTGGGCACGTTCTCGGTGATGTACCTGTTCGGCTACAGCATCGACAATCTCTCGCTCATGGCGCTCACGCTCGCGGTGGGATTCGTGATCGACGATGCGATCGTGATGCTCGAGAACATCGTGCGCCATCTCGAGATGGGGAAAACAGCGATGCGGGCCGCGTTCGACGGCGCGGCGGAGGTGGGATTCACGATCCTGTCGATGACGCTGTCGCTCGCTGCCGTCTTCATTCCGCTCGTGTTCATGGCCGGAATCATCGGCCGGCTGTTCCGCGAGTTCGCGGTGACGATCATGATCTCGATTCTCGTGTCCGGATTCGTGTCGCTCACGCTGACGCCGATGTTGTGCGCGCGCTTTCTCAAGCCGCAGCGCGAGCAGAAGCACGGGCGCATGTACAACGCGATGGAGCGTGTGTTCGACAAGGCGCTGCACGGCTACGAGCGCAGCCTGGCGTGGGTGATGGGTCATCGGCCGCTCTCGCTGGTCTTCTCGGCGCTCATACTCGTGGCGACGGGAGTGCTCTTCGTCATCATCCCGAAGGGGCTGTTCCCGGCGGACGACACGGGGTTCCTCTCGGCCACGACCGAGGCCGCGCAGGGAACGTCGTACACGGAGATGGTGAGGCTGCAGCAGCTCGCGATGCGCGCGCTCCAGCGCGACACGAACATCGCCGGCTACATGTCGAACGTGGGGAGCTCGAATCAGGGGAATCTCAACATCATCCTCAAGCCTGCGGGGCAGCGTCCGCCGGCGGACATGATGGTGCACGAGCTCACGCGCCGGCTCTCGGGAATTCCGGGGCTTCAGATCTTCATCCAGAACCCGCCGAGCATCCGGATCGGGGGACGGAGCTCGAAGAGCCTCTACCAGTTCACGCTGCAGGGACACGACCTGACCCGGCTCTACGCGAACGCGCAGCTGCTCGCGGCGAAACTGCGTCAGACGCCGCCGCTCACCGACGTGACCACGGACCTGCAGAACAACAATCCGCAGGTGACCGTGCGCATCGATCGCGACCGCGCCTCCGTGCTCGGCGTGACTCCCCTGGCGATCGAGCGCGCGCTCGCGAACGCGTACAGCGAGCAGCAGACGTCCACGATCTACACGAGCACGAACGAGTATTGGGTGCTGATGCAGCTCGTGCCGAGCGCGCAGATGGATGAGAATGCGCTGACCAAGCTGTACGTCACCAGTGCGAACGGCAGCCTGGTGCCGCTGTCGGACGTCGCCGATTTCGAGCGGAGCGTGGGTCCGAGCAGCGTGGCGCACTCGGGGCAGCTCGCGAGCGTGACGGTGTCGTTCAACCTGCAGCCGGGCGGCAG
>DASXQD010000315.1:0-13106 GCA_036493195.1 Gemmatimonadaceae bacterium
CATCGGGGCCTGGATCGATGCCGGCGGCGAGGTCGACGAGTAGCGGCGCGCCGCGCGTGCACGCACTCGACGCTCTCGCGCACATCGAGCGGGCGCTCGCACCCGCCAACGCCGTTCCCGCCGCCACGACTCCGAACGTGCGCGACGCCGCCGTTGCCGCGATCTTCCGTGTCGCGCCGCAGGGGGCGCTCGAGCTCCTCATGATCGAGCGTGCGAGCTACGCGGGCGATCCGTGGAGCGGCCACATCGCGTTCCCCGGCGGCCGCCGTGAGGCGCACGACTTCACGCTGCTCGATACGGCTCTGCGTGAAACGCGCGAGGAGACTGGCGTCGACGTTCTCACGCACGGACGCGTGCTCGGCGCGCTCGAGCGCGTGAATCCCATGTCGACTGCGCTCCCGCAGCTCTCGATCGCGCCCTTCGTCGCGCTCCTCACCCGCGATGTTCCGCTCGTCCTCAGCGACGAGGTGGCAGGCGCTTTCTGGGTGCCGTTGCCCGCGCTTCAGCGCACCGATGCCTCGCGCGACGTCGAGGTCACACTCTCCAACGGTACCACGCGCACCGTGCGCGCCTTCGTGCACGACCGCTACACGATCTGGGGACTCACCGAGCGCATTCTCCGCGATCTCCTCTCGCGCCTCGCGTAGCAGGACCGCGTCACCCCTCTGCAGATGTGTGCTTGACAGCAGTTAACCGTGATCCTAATTTGAATTAACCATAGTTAATAGCAGATCACGCCTCAAAGAGCGGTGTTCGTGCCCTCTCCTTCCGTCGAAGACTACATCAAGGCCATCTACAAGGCGCACGCGCAGAGCGGGAGCGTCGCCACGCAGGAGCTGGCCGAGCGGCTCCACGTGAGCGCGCCTGCCGTGAGCAAGATGATGCGCAAGCTCTCCGTGCTGAAGCTGATCACGCATGCGCCGTATCAGGGCGTCAAGCTCACGCGCGCCGGCGAGAAGCTCGCGCTCGAGATCATCCGGCATCACCGGTTGATCGAGCTCTATCTCGTGCAGGCCATGGGCTTCTCGTGGGACAGCGTGCACGAGGAGGCCGAGCGTCTCGAGCACCACATCAGCGAAGAGTTCGAGGACAAGATCGATGAGCTCCTCGGTCATCCCACCGCGTGTCCGCACGGCGATCCGATCCCCACGCGTGCCGGTACCATCGCGCCAACATCGAACCTGCCGCTCACAGAACAGCGATCGCCCGCGCGCCTCATCGTGCGCCGCGTGAGCGATGAGGACGCCAACCTGCTGCGACACTTCGAGGCGCTCGGCGTCGTGCCCGGCACGGCCATCGAGCTTTTGACGCAGGAGCCGTTCGAAGGGCCGCTCGTGCTCGAGGTAGGCGGCAAGCGTGTGCGTCTCACGCCGCAGGCAGCCAAGGAAGTATTCGTCGACACGCTCGCCGAGGAGAGCTGAGTGGCGCTCCCCAAGCTTCCCTCGCGCGAGCTCCCGGAGCGCACGCCGAAGGAAAGTGGATGGCGTCACGCGCGCCTGACGCCGAGCCTGGCCGAGGTGTATCGGTCGGTGCCGGTGATCGGCTCGTCGACGTGGAGAAAGGCGCTGGCGTTCGCGGGCCCCGGCTATCTGATCGCGGTCGGCTACATGGATCCGGGCAATTGGGCAACGGATCTCGCGGGCGGATCGGCATTCGGCTATCGACTCCTGTTCGTGATTCTGCTGTCGAATCTGATGGCGGTGTTGCTGCAGGGGCTCTCATCCAAGCTCGGCATCGTCACGGGCCGCGATCTCGCGCAGGCATGCCGCGATCACTACTCGCGGCCGGTCGTGATCTTTCAATGGGTGATCTGTGAGGCGGCGATCGCTGCGTGCGATCTCGCTGAGGTCATCGGGTCGGCGATCGCGCTCAATCTGCTCTTTCACATCCCGATCACCGTCGGGGTCGTGCTCACGGCGCTCGATGTGCTCGTCGTGCTCTTTCTGCAGACCAAGGGATTTCGCTGGCTCGAAGCGCTCGTGATCGTGCTGATCGCGACCATCGGGCTGTGCTTTCTGTTCGAGGTGGTGATCTCCAGGCCATCGCTGTCGGGCGTGATCGGCGGATTCATTCCGACCGTGGACATCGTTCGCGATCCCAGGATGCTCTACATCGCCATGGGGATTCTCGGCGCGACGGTGATGCCGCACAATCTCTACCTGCATTCGTCGATCGTGCAGACGCGACGCTACGAGGAGACGGCGGCAGGAAAACGGGAGGCCGTGCGCTTCGCCTTTCTCGATTCGACGATCGCGCTCACGTTCGCCCTCTTCATCAACGCGGCGATCCTGATCGTCGCGGCCGCGAGCTTCCACAAGTCGGGACACACGGAAGTCGCGGAAATTCAGCAAGCGTACACGCTGCTCACTCCGCTGCTGGGCGTGGGCGGTGCGAGCGCGGTGTTTGCCCTGGCGCTGCTCGCGTCGGGACAGAACTCGACGCTCACCGGAACGCTCGCGGGACAGATCGTCATGGAGGGATTCCTGCAGATTCGGCTGCGTCCCTGGATGCGCCGGCTGATCACACGAGGGCTGGCCATTGTGCCTGCGGTGATCGTAGCCATTCTATACGGTGAGTCGGGAACAGCAAAGCTTCTGGTGATGAGCCAGGTCGTGCTCAGCCTCCAGCTGTCCTTCGCCGTATTTCCACTGGTGCGCTTCACGTCGGATCGCCTGAAGATGGGCGAGTTCGTGAATCCCGCGTGGCTCCGTGCGCTGTCGTATTTCGTCGCGTTCTTCATTGCCGCGCTGAACGTGTGGCTGATCGCGCAGCTTTTGACCGGGGGGCAGTGATCGTGTACAAGCGGATTCTGGTCCCCCTCGAGCATTCGGCGTACGATGAGGCGATTCTCACGCACGTCCGCACGCTCGCGAGCTTCTGCCATGCCGCGGTGATTCTCATTCACGTTGCCGATGGATGGGCCGCGCGCAACATCCATCACCTCGCGCTGCGCGAGAGCGAAGAGATTCAGGAGGATCGCGCCTACCTCGAAGGAGTTGCGGCGGGCCTCGAGCGCGATGGCTTCGAGACGGATGCGATTCTCGCGAGCGGCGACCCGGTGCGCGAGATCGCGGCGGCAGCGCAGCGCGAGCAGTGCGACCTCATCGCGATGTCGACGCACGGGCACCGGTTCTTCTCCGATCTCTTCTATGGCAGCGTGGCCGAGTCGCTGCGGCACCGGTGCATGATCCCGATCCTGCTGGTGCGCGGATCGAAGACTGGGAAGACGGGAGAGCACGGGGTGGTGAGCTGAAGACGGCGGAGGGTTCACCACGCGTGAATCGGAAGGACGTCCGGCTAATCGGAGGCGTCGCGCCTTTCGAGTCCAAGCCTCGCTGCCATCGTCACCAACTCCGCAAACGACTCCGCCTTCATCTTCCGCATCACCTTGCCGCGATGCGCTTTCACGGTGATCTCGCTTATGCCGAGCGCTCCGCCCACCTGTTTGTTCAACATGCCCGAGACCACGCAGGCCATCACCTCGCGCTCGCGCGCGCTTAGCGTCGCGTAACGCTCTCGCAGCGTGCGCAGCTCGCCCTGTTGGCCGAGCGCGCGGCTGCTGCGCTCGAGAGCGCTCGTGATCGCGTCCAGCAGCACGTCGTCGGTGAACGGCTTCTGCAGGAACTCCGCGGCGCCAGCCTTCATGGCCTGCACCGTCATCGGCACGTCGCCGTGTCCCGTAATGAATATGATCGGCGTTTCCATCCGATCGATCACCAGCTTTTGGAGCTCGAGGCCGTTGAGGTCGGGGAGGCCGATGTCGAGCACGAGGCAATTGGGCACGTCGGCGCGCGGGTGCGCCAGATACTCCTGCGCCGACGCGCACAGCATTGGCCGCCATCCCGCAAAGCCGATCAGCAGCTCGAGCGACTCGCGCACGGACACGTCGTCATCGACCACGAACACGATTGGCGCGGTGTTGGTCATGTCGGGCCGATCCCCCGAAGCGCCACAGTGAGCGCCTCCACCAGCGCGGATTCGCTGAAGGGCTTGAACAGGCATTCCACCGCGCCACTTGCCATGATGCGCGGGCGCATGGTCGCGTCGTGGTCGGCCGTGATGAATATGATCGGAATCTTACGTCCGCACCTCGTGAGCTCGTCCTGGAGCTTCGGCCCGTTCATCCCGGGCATCGCGATGTCGAGGAGCAGACAGTCCGTTCTCTCGACGACATCGGAGGCGAGAAACGCTTCGGCCGACGCGAACGCCTGCACGGTGTAGCCGAGCTCCTTGAGCAGGTCAGGGAGCGACTCGCGCACGGACTGGTCGTCGTCGATCACCGATACGAGAGCGCGTCTCGCGTGCACTGATTGCTCCTGAGGGCACGTGCGCTGAATGAAGTCGAAACTGTGGAGGGCGGCGCAGTCAAACATGCGTCGGAAATCGGTGAACATCGATCATACCATGGTGTCGGTTGCGCTCTCACCGCGACGACCGACACCAAAGTGCAATATCGCGCTCGATCGACCAGAAGTATCCGTTGTTCCATACGCGGTCAGCCGGCTGGCGGTCAGCTCGCGATCAATCAACGGAATGGATTCACCATGAAAGGAGCTCATCTCCTCCTTGCCGCGGTGCTCGGCAGTACGGCCGGCACTTCGACCCACAACGCACATGCCCACGAGGCCGTGGTGCAGCCGATGATTTCCAGATCGCTTCAGTTGCCCGACGAAGGCGCGCTGCCCTCTCTCAGCGGGGCGACGCTGTGGCTCAATTCGCCGCCGCTGACGCCGGCATCGCTGCGCGGCAAAGTGGTCCTCGTCGACTTTTCGACGTACACGTGCATCAACTGGCTGCGCACTCTCCCATACGTGCGCGCGTGGGCGGAGAAGTACAAGGATCATGGGCTCGTCGTGATCAACGTGCAGACGCCCGAGTTCGAGTTCGAAAAGAACATCGACAACGTGCGATGGGCGTCGAAGGCAATGCGCGTCACTTACCCGACCGCAGTCGACAACGACTATGCGATCTGGAACGCCTTCATGAATCATTATTGGCCTGCTCTGTACATCGTCGATGCCAAAGGGCGCATTCGTCATCATCAGTTCGGTGAGGGCGAGTACGAGCAGTCGGAGCGGGTCATCAAACAGCTGCTTCGCGAGGCAGGGCAGAGTGGCGTGGGACCCGAGCTGACGGCGGTGGATGCGCGCGGCCCGGAGGTCGCCGCCGACTGGGAAAATCTGCGCTCGCCGGAGAGCTACGTCGGCTACGATCGCGGGGAGAACTTCGCATCACCCGGTGGTGCGGCGCGGGACAAGTCCCACGTGTATGCCACTCCGGCGCGGCTCGAGCGGAACCACTGGGCACTTGGCGGAGACTGGACTATTGGAAAACAGGGCACGGTCTCGAACACGCCGAACGGGCGACTCGTCTATCGCTTTCATGCGCGTGACCTGAACCTCGCGATGGGTCCCGCAGCTCATGGAAGCTCCGTGCGCTTTCGCGTGCTCATCGATGGCAAGCCGCCGGGTGTGGCGCACGGAGTCGACGCGGATGCCGAAGGGAATGGTACGGTACGCGAGCAGCGCTTGTACCAGTTGATCCGGCAGCCGCTGCCCATCGTCGATCATGATTTCGAGATCGACTTTCCCGATGCGGGCGCGGAGTCGTTCGTATTCACCTTCGGCTGATCACCCGAGCGGAGCGCAATGATGGACGGAGAGACAAACGTCGGCCGTCGGGGATTTCTCGGAGCCGCGATCATGACGCTGTTTGCGGCGGAGATCGCGGTATCCTCCACGGCGCATGCCCAGAGCGAGTTGGAGACGAGCGTCGACGCGGTCGCGCCACCGCAGCGATCGAGTGCGGACTTTCGCGAGATCAAGCAGATCGACGCCGGTGACCTGAACATCGGATACGCCGAAGAGGGTCCGGCGGACGGCCCGGCGGTGATTCTTCTGCACGGGTGGCCGTACGACATCCACAGCTACGTCGATGTGGCGCCGCTGCTCGCGGCACAGGGTTATCGTGTGATCGTGCCGTACCTGCGCGGATTCGGGAGCACGCGCTTTCGCTCGGCCGACACGATGAGGAATGGACAGCAGGCGGCCGTCGCGCAGGATGTCATTGCGCTGATGGACGCGCTGAAGATCCGGACGGCGGTGCTCGGGGGCTTCGATTGGGGAGCACGAACCGCAGCCATCGTGGCGGCACTCTGGCCGGACCGCTGCAAGGCTCTCGTGTCCGTGAGCGGCTACCTGATCACCAATCTCGAGGCGAACCGGAAGCCGCTGCCGCCGAAGGCCGAGCTGGGATGGTGGTATCAATACTATTTCGCGACTGAGCGTGGCATTCGCGGTTATGGCGAGAATCGCAAGGACTTCAACAAGCTCATCTGGGCGCTCGCCTCGCCGAGGTGGGGCTTCGATGATGCGACGTACAATCGCACGGCAGCGTCCTTCGAGAATCCGGATCACGTTGCGATCGTGATTCATAATTATCGATGGCGGCTCAGCCTCGCGAAGGGCGAGGCGCGATACGACCAGCTCGAGGCGAAGCTGTTTCAGGGACCGGTGATCACCGTACCGACGATCACCATCGGCAGCGACTTCGATGGCGCTGCTGCGGACGGAAAGCCATACGCGAGCAAATTTTCAGGCAAGCACACGCACCGCGTTCTCGCCGGCACCGGGCACAACGTACCGCAGGAGGCTCCGAAGCAGTTCGCGCAAGCAATCATCGATGCGGATCGGAGCTGATCGTCGATACCATCGTCCAATAGAGCCGCGCTCGCGCTGCTCGTAACATCGTCATAGCTCGGAGCTCGCTGTCCGATACCGCGCACGGAGTCTACCACAATGTCGAGTCTCGATCGCCGTCACTTCCTTGCTGCCGCCGCGACGACCATCGCCGGGAGCAAAATGGGTATTCTCGATCTTCACAGGAGGTTGGAAGCAATGACTGCAACCCAAACCGACGTTGCGACACCGGACGGTGCCGGCACAGACGATATCCGCCCCTTTCACTTCACCTTTCCCGACTCCGAGCTCGCCGATCTCCGTCGCCGCGTCAATGCAACCAAGTGGCCGGAAGTGGAGCAGGTAGCTGACGAGTCGCAGGGTGTTCAGCTCGCGACGATGCAGAAGCTCGCGCACTACTGGGGCACTGACTACGACTGGAAGAAGGCCGAGACAAAGATCAACTCGGTGCCGCACTTCATGACCAACATCGATGGACTCGACATTCATTTCATACACGTGAAGTCGAAGGAAAAGAACGCGATGCCGATCATCATCACCCACGGTTGGCCGGGCTCCTTCATCGAGCAGATGAAGGTCATCGACCCGCTCACGAACCCCACCGCGTTCGGAGGGAAGGCCGAGGACGCCTTCGATGTGGTGATCCCCTCGCTGCCGGGTTATGGATTTTCGGGCAAGCCCACGGCAACCGGCTGGCATCCCACCCGCATCGCCACCGCATGGACGAACCTGATGCGACGGCTCGGCTACAAGAAATTCGTCGCGCAGGGCGGCGATTGGGGCAATGCCATCTCCGAGGTGATGGCACTCCAGGCACCGCCGGAGCTGCTCGGCATTTCCACCAACATGGCCGCTACGGTTCCACCGGAGATCAGCAAGCAGATCTCCGCGGGAACCAAGCCGCCCTCAACTCTCTCCGCGGACGAGCGCAATGCATGGGAGCAGCTCGCCGTATTCTACGGAACAGGGCTTGGCTATGCGCAGGAGATGTCGCTCAAGCCGCAGACGCTGTACGCGATCGCGGATTCACCCGTCGGCCTCGCTGCGTGGATCCTCGATCACGACGTACGCAGCTATCGGCTCATCCGCCGCATCTTCGATGGACAACAGGAAGGACTCACGCGAGACGACATCCTCGACAACATCACGATGTACTGGTTGACCAGCACGGCGATTTCTTCTGCGAGATTGTACTGGAACACATCGCAAGTCTCGTCTGCCGGCTTCTTCGATCCGAGGGGCGTCAAGCTTCCTGTGGTCGTGACCGTCTTTCCCGATGAGATCTACGCTGCCCCGCAGAGCTGGGCGGAGAAGGCGTATTCGAAGATGATCTACTTCAAGAAGTTCCCGAAGGGCGGACACTTCGCGGCGTGGGAGCAGCCGGAGTACTTCGCGACCGCAATGCGCGACGGCTTCAGGTCGCTGCGCACGTAAGCTTGTCGAAGTGACACATGATGAGCGGTGCGTCTACTAGGCGCGCCGCTCACTGCTTCCATCGGATGGAATCGAGAACACGAACGTCGCCCCGGAGTCCTCGTTCTGCGAGGCCCAGATACGGCCGCGATGACTCTCGATGATCGAGCGGCTGACGGCCAGACCAACTCCCATCCCATCACTCTTTGTCGAATAGAAAGCGTCGAACAACTTGTCGAGGCTTTTGTCATCGACACCCACACCGGCATCCCGCACGGTCAAGCGCACGCGATCGCCGGCTTCCCGCTCGGTTCTGATCAATAGATCGCGTGCGCGGTCGTGAATCCCGTCCATCGCGTCCAGCGCATTGCGCACGAGATTCAGAATGACCTGCTGCAGCTGCACACGATCTCCCGTTACCCTCGGAAGGTCACCCGCGAGCTCCGCCCGCAACACGACGCGGCCTCGCTGCAGATCGTTCGATGAGAGGGCGATGACTTCCCGCGCTGCATCGCTCAGGTCCAGCGACTCGACCGTGAATTCCTTCTTGCCGAACAGCGCACGCAGGCGCGCAATGACATCCGCGGCGCGGTTCCCATCGCGAAGCATTCGCCGAGCGGTCTCCCGCGCACCTTCGACGTTCGGCTGACTGGCATCCAGCATCCGAATACAGGTGCTCGCGTTCGTGATGATGCCGGACAGCGGCTGATTGACCTCGTGCGCGATCGACGCCGTCAACGCTCCGAGGCTCGACACGCGCGCAACGTGAGCGAGCTCCGATCGAATCTTGCTGAGCGTCTGCTCGGCACGACGGTGATCCGTCACATCCTGTACCGCGCCAATGTATTCCGATCGGTCGCGCGTCGACCGCGCGACGACATGCACGTGCTTGCTAGAGCCGTCGAACATCCGGAGCCGGTACTCGAAATCAAGATCGCTCGTATCTCGACGCGCGCGCTCCACATGGTCCATGAACCTCGGTAGATCTTCCGGATGCACGCGTGAAGCGAGCAGCTCGAAGGTCACCGATGTGCCGAGTGCGACTTCATGGATGCGATAACTCTCCTCCGACCATTGGATGTCGTCGGTCGCCACGCGCCACCAGAATGTGCCGGTCGAGCTGAGACGTTGCCCCTCGGCCAGCAGCGACTCGCTTCGCTTGAGATGCGCTTCGGCCTGCGATCGCTCTATCGCGATGCTCGCAATGTGTGTGATATGCGCGATCAGCTCCTGCAGCTGTCGAGAAGGAAGCGACGGTTTGCGATGGTAGATCGCGAACGTGCCCAGGACACTTTCGGAGCGTGAAAGAATTGGCGTGGACCACACGGACCGCAGGCCGTGTGCGGTGACATGCGCGCAGTACGGGGTCGACTTCCACAGCGGATCGCGTTCCAGATCCGCGGAGATCACCTGCTTCTTCAGGAGGGCCGCAACGCCGCACGGCGCGATCTCGCAGCTAACGGCAAGACCCTCGACCGCTTCGATGTAGCTCTCGGGTAGTGACGGTGCGGCGCCGACCTGGAATGACGGTCCGCTCCAGTCTATCAGGTACACGCCGCAACAACATTCAGGCGCGGTTTTCTCGACGAACGTGCACAGCGCATCGAGTACGTCACGCAGGGAATGACCGGATGCAATCATCTCGAGAAGGTGATTCTCCCCCGCGAGCTGGGACTTGATCCAGTCTCCGTCAGGTACGACTTCCTTGTACTTCCTGATCTCTCGCTCGATACCCGTGAACGAGGGTGAGATGACGGACGACTCGATCGCGCCGTTCAATTCGCTGTCCATTACGTGCCTCGCATTGCAGTACGTCGTACCATGATGCTCTTCGAAGACCGGCGCGATCGACAACGCTACGCTGGTATCGTCGCGTACGGGGCGCAATCAGCGATCGTGTAACGAAATGAATGGTCGGCAGCGAATGAGCGAGCTCGGCATTGTGCTGCACTAGCGTCGAACGCGATTCACATGGAAGCGCGCGAGCCCGACTACCCGCTCGGCTCCGCCGCCCGCAACACTCGTGCGATCGTCGCAGCCCACTCGCACTCACCCGGCATCGCGGTCGTGCCCTGCGTCGCACGTCGCAGTGCCTCGCGCTCCCATTGCGGCATCGTGCGCCAGTCCGCCAGCGACTCGAGCAGCGCCGCCAGCGGCCCTTCCGCATGCTTCAGGAACTCATCGAGAAGCGACTCGCCGCTGGCCGCGAGCTCGGTGGAGAGTGGGCCTCGCGTCGCCCATCCGGTTGCGATCCCGCGCGACACGAGACGATCGAGATCGCGCACGCTGATCGCACGCTGCGCCACGAGATCGAGCGCTTCCCGCAAGAGCGCCGCCGTCAGCCTGTTCGCGACCAGCCCCGGAAATTCGCGCTCCACGATGATGGGCTCCCGCCCCGCAAGCCGAAGCGTCTCCGCGGCGCGTGTCATCGTCATTGCGGAGGTCTCGCGTCCACCGCAGAGCTCCACCACCGGCACTGCGTACACCGGCACCAGCGGATGAGCGACCAGCATCCTTTGCGCGAAGCTCCGCCCCTCGCTGAGCACCGTGGCGCCGAGCGTGGAAGTCGAGCTCGCGACGATCGCATCCGGCGAGAGCGCGCCCTCGAGCTGCGCGAGCACGGCGCGCTTGAGCTCCAGTCCCTCCGGCACGGACTCCTGCACCCACACCGCGCCCCGCACGGCATCCGCAACGGTGGTCGATCGCACGATACGGCCGCTGACCGCGCTTCGCCTGAGCGTGCGCGCGCACGCGAGCGCGTCGTGCGCCCGATCGAGCGCGCGCGGATTCGGATCCACGATCCGCACTTCGGCCCCATAGGACGCAAACAGCGCGGCCCATCCACTTCCGATCTCTCCCGCGCCCAGAATGGCAAAAGGTGCGGCGGGACTCATGTTCGTGTCCGCGCGGCGTCCGCGAGCCAGCGTTCGGCGTCCGCCGCGCCGCTTGAGAGCGAGCCCGGCGCCAACCATCGTGCGAACACTGTGCGCTCGATCAGCGCGAGCACGTCGCTCGCGCGCACCGTCGTCGCGACAGCGGTGCGTCCGCCCTCGGCCGAGCGTCGCACGGCACCTCGGTCGCTGTCGTCGGAGAGCGATACGTCGAGTCGCATCTCCTCCCAGCCGGCCAGCGACGGATCAGCCACGAGCGCCACCGCGAGCGCGTCGTTCACGATGCAGCCGTCAAAGTGCTCGTACTCCCGATGGAAATCCGCGTAGAATCGAAGGGCATCGGCCCAGAACCGCGCCTGCTGGTCGTTCTCTCCCGCCTTGGCGAGCGCACGAATCGCGCTCCCCGGAATCGCGATACGACGCGTGACGTCGAGGGGCACGAGTCGCAGGTCGAGATGCGCATGCATCACGAAGTCTGCGGCCTCGGGATCGGACCACCAGTTGAATTCGCTACGAGCAGTTTGCGTGCCCGGCACATCGAGCGCGCCTCCCATCACGAACACCGCGCCGATCGCGTCCGCGATGTCCGGCGCAAACGCAATCGCCGTTGCGAGATTCGTCAGTGGGCCCAGGCAGCAGACGGTGAGCTTTCGATGCCCTCGCACCTGCGCGATGATCGCCTCCGCTGCCGCATCGATCTCGTGCCTCGGCTCCTGCGCGGGGATCACGTGTCCCAGCCCTTCCGGTCCGTGCGTCTCGCGCGCCGGCCGCGGCTCGCGCACGAGCGGCGCCGCCGCGCCGGGAACGATCGGCGCGTCGATTCCCGCGATCAAGGCGATTAGTCGCGCATTGCGCGTTGCACGATCGATGTCCGTGTTGCCGTGCGCAGTCGTGATGGCCACGATTCGAAGCTCCGGCAGCTTCGATGCGAGCGCGAGCGCGACGGCATCATCGATTCCCGGATCGGTGTCGATGAGAACTGGAGTCGGCATGAACCGTGAACATGGACGCCCGGGCCGCCGCGCGCCATTCGTCGCGCGACTTTCATGACCGCGACTCGCTCCTTCCGCCGTTAGCTTGCGCTCATGGTTGCTCTGCTGATTGCCCTTCAGCTCCGTACGATCACGATCGATCAACGCGTCGCCACCGATGCGCACCTTCGCATCGGCGACACCGCGGTCGTGTCGGCAACCACCGGCACCGGTGGCGATTCGGTGACCATCGCCGCCATTGCCGGCCGTCGCGCCGATCCGAGCGAGATCGCGCGCAGCGAGTATCGCGTCCATCTCCACCTCGATCAGCTCCAGCGCCTGATCGGCTACGGCGACCGCGTCGATCGTTTTGCAGTGTCCACGCGGGGAGACGCCGCCGCCGATTCCGCCGTGCGCGCCATCAATGCGGCCGCGTTCGGTTTCCGTGCCTACCGCTCGCGCGACATCGCGGTGGAAACGTCCGAGACCTTCGCTGTCGTGAGCCGATTTCATCGCGCCATCGGCGTGATCACCATCGTTGCCAGCGCCGTCTTCCTCCTGTGCATCCTGCTGCTCAAGGTCGATGAGCGACGGCGCGATGTTGCCGCGCTCCGGCTGCTCGGCATCTCGCGCCGGTCCGTGATGCTCGCCGTCGTGCTCGAGGCCGCGTTCGTATCGGTGATCGGGAGTGGCGTGGGCGTCGCGATCGGCTGGGTGACATCGCTCGCGGTGAACTGGCACTACCAGGCGCGATATCAGACGCCGCTGCGGTTCGCGCTCGTCACCGGCGACATCGTGCTCTTCGCCGTCTCGCTCTCGCTCGTGCTCGGCATTGTCGCCGGCGCACTCGCGGCGCGCCGTCTCGTTCGCACCCACCCTCTCGTTTTGCTCGGCCGCTGATGCGATGGCTGCTCGCGCTCGCATCACTGCGGCGGAATCGCGCGCGAACGATACTCGCGGTGCTCGGTGTCGCGATCGCCGCGGCGATGCTCCTCGACATGGTGATGCTCTCCACGGGCATGCGCGAGTCGTTTCGCGAGCTGCTCCTGAGCCGCGGCTTCCAGATGCGCCTGACACCGCGCGGCACACTGCCGTTCGACACGGAGGCCTCGATTGCCAGCGCGACGGCCATC
>DASXQD010000316.1:0-2857 GCA_036493195.1 Gemmatimonadaceae bacterium
GCGTGAGCTACACTCGGGATCGGCCGTCCGAATTCAGTGCGAGGGGAATTTCCAGAGAGCTGCTGATCGCGCGAATATCGGAATTGTCCGTGCTCATTCCGTCGATCCTTGCAAGCCTGTCCGAAGCGCAACTCGAGGCGATCTATCCGGACGTGGTGTTCGATGCTCCGATGCACACTCGCTGGTTTCTACTGCATTTGTACGGGCACCTGAACTGGCACCGCGGTCAGCTCGACTACGTACGGCGAATACTGGCGAGTCCACTTGCCTCTACATAGGATCTTCCCCATGACCATCTCAGAGCTTCGCGCATTCTTCGGGCGGCAGCCGCTCGCACTCATCGCTGCCGCGTCGTGTTTTGCCGCCGCTCCCCTCGTGGCCCAGCGCCCGACGCTTTCGCCCAACGTTCGCAAGTACGTTTCCATCGACACGCCAACCGTCGTGCTCACGCATGCGCGCGTGATCGATGGCACCGGGGCTCCCCCGCGCGAGAACCAGACGATCGTCGTGCGCGACGGCCGCATCGCCGCACTCGGTGCCGCCGCGTCGATCAAGCCGCCCGCGGGCGCGCAGATCATCGATCTCACCGGAAAGAGCGTCATTCCCGGGCTCGTGATGATGCACGAGCATCTCTACTATCCAACGGGCGGCGGCACGTACGCGAATCTCTCCGAGAGCTTCACGCGGCTTTATCTCGCCGGCGGCGTCACGTCCATGCGGACAGCCGGAAACTCGAATGGCTACGGCGAGATCAACATTGCGAACGAGATCCGTCGCGGCGAAAAGCCCGGACCGTGGATCGATGCAACTGCGCCGTATCTGACTGGCCCCGGGCTCAACATCACGCAGTTCTACGAGCTCAAGAACGCAGCCGACGCGACGCGCATGGCGAGCTTCTGGGCCGATGCCGGTGCGACGTCGTTCAAGGCGTACATGACGATCACGCGCGCGGAGCTCGCGGCGGCGGTCAGGGAGGCGCACAGGCGCGGGCTCAAGATCACGGGCCATCTCTGTTCGGTGACGTATCGCGAAGCCGCGGCCCTCGGCATCGACGATCTCGAGCACGGCTTCTTCGTTGCGACGGACTTTGTCCCCGACAAGAAGCCGGACGCGTGTCCCGGACAGAAGCCCGGCATGACGGCCCTTGCCGCGGTCGACCCGAATGGCACGGCGTTCAAGTCGCTCGTCGCCGATCTCGTGGCGCACCATGTTGCGCTCACATCCACGCTCACGGTTTTCGAGACGTTCGCGGCGGGACAACCGGAGCCGCCGGGACTCGACGTGCTCGATCCCATTCTCAAGGATGAGTTCCAGAAGTTTCGCGCGTCTCTCGAGGAGAAAAAGGATCCGTTCTATCCCGACCTCTTCGCCAAGGAGCGCAAGATGGAGGTGCAGTTCGTGCGCGCGGGCGGACTGCTGCTTGCCGGCACCGATCCCACCGGCGCCGGCGGCGTCATTCCCGGCTATTCCGATCAGCGCCAGGCGGAGCTCCTGGTTGGCAGCGGCTTCTCTCCACTCGAAGCCATCAAGATCTGCACGCTCAACGGCGCAACCTACCTCGGCAAAACGAAGGACATCGGCTCGATCGCGATTGGCAAGCAGGCCGATCTCGTCGTGATCGACGGCAATCCGGCTGCCAACATCTCCGACATTCGGAAGGTCGAGACGGTTTTCAAGCAGGGTGTGGGTTATGACCCTGCGAAGCTGATCGCGTCGGTCAAGGGAAAAGTGGGGCTCTTCTAGCGCCTCAGGGCTACGCCCGATTCGCGCGAATCGGTAAGTTTCCGGGATGTCTCCGTCCGCCCCACGTTCCGAGTGAAAGTCGGCTTCATCACGCTCGGCTGCGACAAGAACACGGTCGACAGCGAGCGCTATCTCGCGCTTCTCGCGGATCACGGAGGTGAGTTCACGCCGGAGCTCGATGACGCCGACGTGATCATCATCAACACCTGCGGCTTCATCGATGCGGCCAAGCAGGAATCGATCGACGCGATTCTCGAGGCCGGGCGTCACAAGTCGAACGGGCAGTGCCAGACGGTCGTGGCCGTGGGCTGCATGGTCGAGCGGCACAAGTCCGAGCTCGCGAGCGAGCTCCCCGAGGTCGATCTCTTTCTCGGCTCCTCCGAAATGGACCGCCTCGTTCCCGAGCTCCTGTCGCGCGGCGTGCTCGATCCCGAATCGCCGCTCATCGCACATCCGGGCGTGCGGCTGTATACCGGCGACCTGCCGCACGTGCGCTATCTCAAGGTGAGCGAGGGATGCGACCATGGGTGCGCATTCTGTGCGATCCCGCTCATGCGCGGCAAGCATCGCTCGTTCGCGCTCGACGATGTCGTGCGCGAGGCGCAGCTGCTCGAGCTGCAGGGCGCGCGCGAGATCAACCTCGTCGCGCAGGACCTCGCGCACTACGGTCGCGACAAGCGCGACGGCAACGCGCTTCCCGAGCTGCTGGCTGCACTCGTCGCTGAAACGTCGATACCGTGGATCCGGCTGCTCTATCTGTATCCCACCGGGATCACGCCGAAGCTGCTCGATCTCATGTCGCGCGAGCCGCGCGTACTTCCGTATCTCGACATGCCGGTCCAGCACGGCTCCGATGTCGTGCTCGCCCGCATGCGGCGCCCGGAGCGCGCGCACACGATTCGCGAGCGCGTAGCTCGCTTGCGCGCGACGGTGCCCGATGTCGCGATCCGCACGACGTGCATCGTCGGCTTTCCCGGCGAGACGGCCGGCGATTTCGAGCAGCTCCTCGAATTCCTCGAGGAAATGCAGTTCGAACGCGTCGGCGCGTTCACATATTCACCCCAGGCGGGAACGCGCGCCGCGGAACTCGTGGACGATGTCCCCGATGGCGTCA
>DASXQD010000317.1:0-15163 GCA_036493195.1 Gemmatimonadaceae bacterium
CCGAGCCGTACGTGGTTCCAGGTGGGCGTTTTCGAGAGGTCTACTACTGGGACTCGTATTTCACGATGCTCGGTCTCATCGAGAGCGGCCGTACGGATCTCGTGCAGGACATGCTCGACAACTTTGCGCATCTCGTCACGACCGTCGGGCACGTGCCGAACGGCAATCGCACCTACTACCTGGGGCGTAGCCAGCCACCATATCTGGCCGCCATGGTCGCGCTTTTCGCGTCGACCACGGACAAGGCGCACGCGCTGCGCTATCTCGACGCGCTCGAGAAAGAGCACGCGTTCTGGATGGACGGCGAACGGAAGCTCGCGCCCGGCACCGCGTGGCGCCGCGTGGTGCGACTGTCGAACGGTGCGATTCTCAATCGGTACTGGGACGACATTCCGGAGCCGCGTCCGGAATCGTTTCGCGAGGATTACGCGATCGGGCAGACGGTTCCCGCATCGCGCCGTGAAGCGCTGTACCGGAATTTCCGGGCGGGCGCCGAGAGCGGGTGGGACTTTTCGAGCCGATGGATGCGCGATCCGAAGGATCTTCGCACGCTCGAGGTCACGGACATCGCGCCGATCGACTTGAACAGCCTGCTCTACTTTGCCGAGCGCGAGATCGCAGCCCAGCGTCGCTGCCGCGGGGCGAAAGGCGATGAGGCGGTGGCGAATCACTATGACTCGCTCGCGAGCGCCCGCCGCACCGCGCTCGCGGCGGCCGCCTACGATTCCGTGGATGGATGGTTCTACGACGTGCGCTGGCGCACCGGCGAGCGCGTACGGGATCGTCCCACACTCGCGGCCCTGGTACCGCTCTACTTCGGGCTTGCCACCCCGGAGCAGGGACGCGCGGTGAGCGTACGACTCGCACGCGACTTCCTGAAGCCGGGCGGGTTCGTCACGACGCTGATCGCATCGGGGCAGCAGTGGGATGCGCCGAATGGATGGCCGCCCCTCGAATGGCTCGCGATCCAGGGCGCGCGCCGGTACGAACGTCCCGACGTCGCGGACTCGGCGCGCGCTCGCTGGCTTGCGCTCGATCGTCGCGTCTTTCGCGCGACGGGGAAGATGACGGAGAAGTACGACGTCGTGGATCTGAGCCGCCCCGCCGGCGGAGGCGAGTATCCGACGCAGGATGGATTCGGATGGACGAACGGTGTCGCGCTCGCGCTGTCGTCCGAACAGTCGGCGCACGCACCCGCATCGGTCGTCGTGCTGAGCCGCGATGCCGGACGCGTGAGTTGCGGACGATGATGGCTGCGCTGACTCGTGGTGCGCTGCGGATAATGAGCGCACACGTGTCGGCTCGCGAAACGAGCCACTTTCTTGACACCATGTTGCGGTCGACCTACACTACTGCCAATGCCCCCTCAGGAAACCAATGTCACATCTCGCGCGCGTCCGTACCTCTGGTGGGGACTCGCGGTGCTCGCACTGGCCGCCGGCTACGCGGATCTGATCCGCGGTGGCGAAACACTCGCCCCAATTTTGCTCGTGCTCGGTTATTGCGTGTTGGTGCCAATCGCCATTCTGAAGTAAGCCGTCGCACCACGTCGCCGCCGGTGTAACGCGCGTCGCGAGCGCAGGGCGCGCTCGTCGATTGTCGTGCTGTGTGTTTTCGGGGGACATGGGCGAATAGCTCAGTTGGTTAGAGCGCCTGCCTTACACGCAGGATGTCGGGGGTTCGAGTCCCTCTTCGCCCATAGAGAACGAAGGGGACCCTGTCGGGCTGGAGCGGGGTATATCTGTTTACCGCATTGGAGGTAAGGATCGAGATGAGAATGACTTGTCAGCCGAAGCTCATGTTGGGTGTAATCGCCCTGTCGCTTGGCGCTCTCGCCCCCGCGGCGCTCTTTGCCCAGACGCGCACGGAAAAGCTCCCCGATGAGACCCCTCGGGCGCTCGTCGTCGCCTTCCATTCGCCTGAGAAGGGTACCGGCACCAACCTCGGCGAGCAGATCAGAACCAAGCTTCAGAGCGACATTCCCATCAAGCAGATGTACGTCATTCCCAAGGCTACGATCTGCGCGAACCTCGAGGCCTCCGGCTTCCCCTGCGACAGCATGCCGGACGCGATCACCTCGCGCCTGCTGGCAACGTCGCTCCGTGCCGATTTCTACGTCGACGGAACCGTGGTCAAGGCCGGCACGGGGTACAAGGCTGATGCCCGGCTCGTGCTCGCGCGCGACAACAGCATGGTCCAGCCGCTGCCCTCGATCACCGCGAACAAGCTCGGCGATGTCGCCTCTCAGCTCTCCAAGGCGATTCTGGACGCCCGGAAGGAGCTCCCCGACGAGCGCACGTGCGAAACGAAGCTCGCGGCCGGCGATGCGGCCGGCGCGATTACCGCTGCTCGAGCGGCGATCACGACCTATCCGCAGTCCACGATCGGCCGCGTGTGTCTCGCGAACGCGTTGATCAAACAGAACGCGCCCGGCGATTCCGTCATCGCCGTCGCATCGAAGGTCGTCGAGATCGATCCGCGCAGCCGTCCCGCGCTCATCATGCTGGGCGATGCGTACGCGGCCAAGAAGGATCTCAATCATGCCGTGGAAGCGTGGACCAAGTTGATCGCGGCGTATCCGAAGGATGTGCAGCTCGTGTCCACCGTGGTGAACAAGATCGGTCAGAGCGGCGAGGCAGCTGCCGCGAAGCCGATCATCGTCGCCGCCGTTGACTCCAATCCGGGCGACCCCGATCTCGTCCACCTCAAGTGGCTGATCCTGCTTGCCACCAAGGACTGCCCGGGAGCCACCGCCGCCGGCGAGCAGATGATCAAGACCGACACCGCATTGGCGGATACGACATTCTACCAGCGCCAGGCGGCATGCTACGCATCCGAGAACGATCCGCAGAAGGCGGCCGCCACGGTTGCGCAGGGTGTCGCGAAGTTCAAGAACAACGCGGGGCTCTGGTCGCTCTACGCGCAGACGCTTCGCATGTCCGGGCAGCTGCCGCAGTCGCTCACCGCCGCGCAAACTGCGGTCAAGCTCGATCCGAAAACCGAGCATGGCTATCTTCGTATCGCACAGGCGCAGATCGAGCTGAATCAACCCGACAGCGCCATCGCCACGCTGAAGCAGGCCGTGGCCTCCGGCGAGGACAAGGCGACCGTCGGGCAGTTCCTGCTGGTGGTCGGCAACAAGGCGTACAAGGACGCGAGTGCGCTCACGCCCAAGACTCGCGCGGACACCACCGCCACGCGGGCGGCGTTCGAGCATGCAGTGGCCGTGCTCTCCGCCGCCGACAGCGTTGCTCCCGTTCCCGCCACGAAGTTCGTGCTCGGGGTCTCGGCGTTCAAAGCCGGCGATTTGGCGATTCGTGAGAACCAGTCCGCCAAGCAGTGCGATCTCGCGAAGGAAGCCCAGGCATCCTTCCTCACGGCGCAGATCAACATCGCCGCGGGCGGCTCGATCGATCCGAAAACCGCGCAGCAGCTGCTCTCCGCTCTCGAGCAGTATCGGCCCGCGGTGGAAGGACAGGTCAAGAAGTTCTGCAAGTAGCACACGCGATGTGACGCTCGACACGAAGGGCTCGCCGCTGGCGGGCCCTTTGTTTTTTTCGATGCTGACGCAGTAAGCGGAAGACCGCTCCGGATGGTAAAATCCTCCCATGATTTCGCTCGCACCGGACGCGTACCACATCCCCGTGCTCGCCGCCGAGGTCGCGGCGCTGCTGGCGGGGGCGCACTCGGTGCTCGACGGCACGCTCGGCGGAGGCGGGCACTCACAGCTGCTGCTCAGCCAGGGCTCCAGCGTAGTCGCGATCGACCGCGACCCGCGTGCGATTGCCGAAGCGCGCGCGAAGCTGACGGACTACGAGCGTGGAGGAAAGTTTCGCTCCTTCCTCGGAAATTTTGCCGACATCGACAGCATCGACGCGCTTCGCGGCGCGCGCTTCGATGGCGTGCTCCTCGATCTCGGCGTCTCATCGCGTCAGCTCGACGACCAGGCGCGCGGATTCTCGTTCAGAGAGGGCGCGCCGCTCGACATGCGCATGGGAGAGGATGCGCATCGGAGCGCGGCGGAGCTGCTCAACGAGGCACCGGATCAGCAGCTCATGCAGCTCTTTCGCGAATACGCGGACGAGCGCAAGGCGCCGCGTCTCGCGCGCGAGATCGTGAAGCGCCGCGCGACTGTACCGTTCGCGACGAGCGATCATCTCGTGAACGCCATCCGCGGCGCGCTCGGTCCGCGCAGCGGTCCCGCCGACTTCGCACGAATCTTCCAGGCCATTCGCATCGAGGTGAACGACGAGCTCGGATCGCTCGAGCGTGCGCTTCCCGCGCTGCGCGACCGACTGGCGCCGGGTGGCACGATGGTGGTGATCGCGTATCACTCGGGCGAGGATCGCGTCGTGAAGCACGCCTTCCGCGACTGGAGTAATCCGTGCACGTGTCCACCGCGCCAGCCCGTGTGCGTGTGTGGTGCAGTGGCGCTCGGCGAGAGTGTGCATCGCAAGGCGATTACCGCGGGCGAGCGGGAGCTTGCGACGAACCCGCGCTCGCGCAGCGCGCGGCTTCGCGCGTGGCGGCGCGCCGCGTAGCCGCCCGGGCGCGCGGTCGCGCCTGGGTGGCCCTCGCACTGCTCGGGTTCGTGCTCGTTGGAGCGGCCGTGATCTGGCGGCGTGCGCAGGGACATGCGCAGGCGCGAGCGCTGCTCGCGCTCGAGCAGCAGCGCCTGCAGCTTCAGTCGCAGCGCGCGCAGCTGCGCAGCGAGATTCGTGATCTCGTGAGCCGCAGCTCGCTCGCCACCGTAGTGGAAAAGCGACTCGACATGCACGTGCCGAACGACACCCAGCTCGTGATCCTCACGCGGCCGCAGCACGCCGCAGTTCCAATGCCCTGATGGCGACGCTCCCCGTACGGCGCCCCACGCGCCTGCAACTCGTGCACGGCTCGCTCGCGCTCTTTGCGCTGGCGCTGATACTGCGCGCGGCGCAGGTGCAGCTTCTGCAGGCGGACGTGTGGCGACATCGCGCGCAGCGCCAGCAGTTCGCGGCGGCCGACATCCCGGCGCCGCGCGGCAACATCTTCGATGTGAGTGGTGTGCCGCTCGCGCAGAGCCGGCCGACGATGCGACTGCGTGTGGCGCCAAAGGAGCTGAAGGATCGCGCGGCAACCGCGCGCGCGCTCACGAAGCTCGGGGTGCCTCGCGAATGGGTGGTACGCGCCACCGATCCGCACCGCGCGTGGGTGGAGATCCCGGGCGCGTATCTTCCGGGCGACGCAGCCGCAGTGTCGCACATGCGGGGCGTGTACTCCGAGCCCGGTGTGGAACGGGTTTACACACAGCGCGAGGCGATGCGCCGTCTCGTGGGAGTGGTCGACGCGCACGGCGTCGCTGTGGACGGGCTCGAGCTCACGCTCGACTCGCTGCTGCGCGGGGAGGAGCGCGTCACGCGGCTCGCGCGCGACTCGCACGGTGCGCGCATCGATGCTCCGGACGACAGCGCGCCCGAGCCCGGCGATGATGTGGTGCTCACGATCAACCAGTCGCTCCAGGAAATCTCCGAGCGCGCTCTCGCGGACGCGCTGGCGGGGACAAAGGCCGATGGCGGCGACATCGTCATCATCGATCCGCACGACGGTGAGATCCGCGCGATGGCCAGCCAGCGCACCGATCCGCGCTCGGCCGGCAGTCCTGCCGTGAGCGAGCCGTTCGAGCCAGGGTCCACGCTCAAGCCGCTGCTCGCCTCTCGACTCTTGCAATTGCAGCGCGCGAAGCCGGACGAGATGATGAACACCGAGAATGGCACCTTCGTGCTCGACGGCCGCACGATCACGGACGAGCACAAGAAGCCCGCGATGTCGCTCGCGGACGTGATCCGTTACTCGAGCAACATCGGCATCGTCAAATTCACCTCGCGCTTTTCGTCGCGCGAGAAGTACGATGCGCTGCGCGACTTCGGCTTCGGCATGCCGAGCGGGCTGCCGTATCCGGCCGAAGCGGCGGGAACGCTGCGGCTGCCGAAGGAGTGGTCGAAGATGTCGCCAGCCTCGCTGGCCATGGGCTACGAGATCGCGGTCACGCCGTTGCAGCTCGCTGCGGCCTACGTGCCGATCGCAAACGGAGGGCTGTTGCTCGAGCCGGCCCTGATACGCGAGATCCGCGCACCCGACGGGAAGGTGCGCTATCATCATGTGCCGCGGGTGATTCGACGGGTGATGGATGAAAACGTGGCGGCAGAAGTTCGTCAGATGTTGGAGGGTGTCGTCACGGGGGGCACGAGCAGGGAAGCCGCGATGCTCAACTTCGATGTGGGAGGAAAGAGTGGCACGTCACGCCGCACGGTCGGCAAACACGGATATGGCGCCGGCGCGTACACGGCGTCGTTCGTGGAGCTCTTTCCGGTGAAGGCGCCGCAGTACGTGATGCTCGTGAAGCTCAATAATCCAAAGGGCGACATCTTCGGCGGCTCGACCGCGGCGCCGGTGTCGAAGATCGTGCTGCAGGCGGCGCTGGCGGCGAGCAATGCGTCGCTCGATCGGAGCAAGCTGGCGATGCGCGATTCGAGCGACTCGCTCCTGCCGCTCGCGGACAGCTCGCTCCGCGCGCAGGGCACGACGGACGACGACACGCTTCCTCCTGTGGTGCTCGCGCTCGGGAGTAGGAGGCGAGCGCCTGCGCCACCCGCGGTGCCGCGCGCGATTCCGGATGTGCTGGGCATGACCGCGCGCGAAGCCGCATTCTCGCTGCATCGCGCGGGCTTTCGCGTGCAGCTCGATGGACTGGGCTCCGCGAAAACCATGTCCCCCGACGCCGGCACGCTCGCATCGCCGGGTGCGCTCGTTCGCGTGAGCGCCGCACCATGACGGCAATCCCCGTGACGGCAATCCCCGTCGAGCGAATCGTCGCCGCGCTGAAGCACGCGGGTGTGTTCGTCGATCTCTCGGGAACGTTGCGCGACCACGTGGCCGACATTACCGACGACAGCCGGCAGGTGGCGGCGAACGGACTCTTTCTCGCGGTGCGCGGCTCGGAGCGCGACGGCCACGACTTCCTGCCGCAGGCGCAAGCCGCCGGTGCGGTGGCCGCGATCGTCGAAGATCCGGAGCGCACGACCCTTCCCGCGATCGTCGTGCGCGAGGGACGTCGCGCCGCCGCCATCGCCGCCGCCGCCGCATTCGACGATCCCGCGAAGCAGCTGCGCCTCGTGGCCGTCACCGGAACCAACGGGAAGACGACCACAGTCGGCATCCTCCGCCACCTTCTCGACAAACCCGATGCGCGCAGTGCCTCGATCGGCACGCTCGGTGTGCTCCTCGGCAGCGATGGTGTTCCCGTTGGCGGCGGCGCCTCGCTGACCACGCCGGGTCCCGTCGAGCTCCAGCGCGCGCTTCGGGCGCTCGTCGATCGCGGCGTGCGCACTGTGGCAATGGAGCTCTCCTCGCACAGCCTCGACCAGCGTCGCGCCGAGACCCTCACCTTCGAGGCGGGGGTGTTCACGAATCTGACGCGCGATCACCTGGACTATCACGAGACGATGGAGGCGTACCTCGAGGCGAAGTCGCGCCTCATCTCGCTTCTCGGCGCGCGCGGTGCGGCGATCGTGAATCTGGATGACGAGATCTGGCAGCGGCTTCCGCCGGCGCACACCGTGATCACGTTCGGGCGCGACCCGGAGGCGATGGTCCGCGCGGACTCGGTGCTCTTTCACCCGCGCGGAAGCGAGTGGCTGCTCGTGGCCGACAATCAGCGGCACGCGCTGCAACTGCCGCTCATCGGCGACTTCAACGTGAGCAACGCGCTCGGCGCAGCCGCCGCCGCGTGGCATCTCGGGATGCCGCTCTCGTCGATCGCGGCGCGACTGCGCACGGTGCCGCAGGTGGCCGGGCGGCTCGAAGTGATCCACGAGCGGCCGACCGTGCTGCGCGACTATGCGCACACGCCGGACGCGCTCGAGCGCTCGCTCGCGGCCGTACGCCCGTTCGCACGCAAGAAGCTCATCGTGATCTTCGGCGCGGGCGGCGATCGCGATCGCGGGAAGCGGCCGCTCATGGGCGCGATCGCCGAGCAGGGCGCCGATTTCGCGATCGTGACGAGCGACAATCCACGCACGGAGGACCCCGCGTCGATACTCGTCGACATCGAGCGCGGCATGCGTGAGACCAACCACGAGCTGATCGAGGACCGCCGTGACGCCATCGCACGCGCGCTCGCGATGGCAACGCCCGAAGACGTCGTGTTGCTCGCGGGCAAGGGACACGAGACGTATCAGGTTCGCGGCACGACGGCGTACCCATTCGATGAGAAGGAAGTCGTGAACGAGCTCACCGCGTGACGAGCGAGACGTTCTGGACGATAACACGCATCGCCGAGGCACTCGACTGCATCGGCGCAATCCCGCGCGACGACCGCCCGATTGCGCACATCGCGACGGACACGCGGAGCATCGTGCCAGGCGATTGCTTCGTCGCGCTGATCGGCGACCGGTTTGACGCGCACGACTTTCTGGCCGAGGCCGTCGCGAAAGGCGCGGCGGCGCTCGTGGTGTCACGCCCGGAGCTCACGACAGGACTGGGCGTACCCGTTTTCGTTGTGTCGGACACGCTGGTGGCGCTCGGCGCGCTCGCTCACTTTCGGCGGCACGCGTGGAACGGCACGGTGATCGGTGTGGGCGGATCGAACGGCAAGACCACCACCAAGGAGCTCATTCGTGCGGCGGCCAGCTCTCGGTACATCGTACACGCTACAAGGGGGAATCTGAATAACCTCGTTGGCGTTCCCCTCACGCTCCTCGCGCTTCCTGATGAGGCGGAGGTTGCCGTGATCGAGATGGGAGTGAACGTACCAGGGGAGATGGCGCGCCTCCGTGGTATCGTCGAGCCGGAGCTCGTCGTGGTCACCTCGATCTCGGAGGAGCATCTCGAAGGGCTGGGGAGCCTCGAGGGCGTGATGCGCGAGGAATCCGAGCTCTTCACGGGTGCCGCGATCGCATTCGTGCCCGCCTCTCAGCCGGAGATTGCCGAGGCCGCGCGCGGACGGGCGGCGAACATTGTGACGGCGGGACTCGATGCGGGTGACCTGCGTGCCTCGCGGTGGAGCACCGGCACGGATGGCGCGGGCGAGATCGAGATCGACGGTGTGTTGATTCGTCCGGCAACGCGTGGCGCCCACAACCTGAGGAACGCGATGCTCGCACTCGCGGTCGCGCGCGAGCTCGGCATCTCGATGGAAGATGCTGCGCGAGGCATCGCGCGCGCGACCTTCCCCTCGATGCGCATGGAGATCGCGCCCTTGGGCACGGGGGGCGCCACGCTCATCAACGATGCCTACAATGCGAGTCCGGCCTCGATGCGAGCGGCGATCGATGTGCTCGCGGGCAGCGGCGCCGGGCGACAGCGCGTGGCGGTGCTCGGCTCCATGCGCGAGCTCGGGGTGCACGCACCGCGGCTCCATGAGGAGGTCGCGCGAGCGGCGCTCGCGTCGCCGGTAGAGATTGTGGCCGGAATGGGCGAGATTGGCGTGGCGCTGCGCACGCTGGCTGACGGCGACCCGCGCGTGGTCGTTGCCGAAGAAGTCGACGAGCTGTGGACGGCGCTCGCGCCTCGACTGGCGCGAGACGCGGTCATACTTCTCAAGGCCTCGCGCGGCGTGAAGCTCGAGCGTCTCGTTCCACCTCTCACCGAGTGGGCAAATCGTTAGTGCTCTACCATATCTTCACGCCTCTCGTCGGCAGTTGCCGTTTCTGCATCATCTTCAACGTTTTCAACTACATCACCTTCCGCTCGGCCGGCGCCGCCGTGACGGGGCTGCTGATGGCATTCGTCGTCGGGCCGGTCGTGATACGCCGGCTGCGCGCGATGAAGGTGCGCCAGGTGATCCGCGCCGGAACGCCCGACAGCCATCAGGAGAAATCGAGCACGCCGACCATGGGCGGCGTGATCTTCCTGATCTCCGGGCTCGTGCCCACGGTGCTCTGGACCCGTCTCAGCAATCGCTATGTCTGGGTCGCGGTGATCGCCACCGCATGGATGGGATGCATCGGCTTCATCGATGACTATCTCAAGCTCAAGCAGCAGCGCGAGGGAAAAAAGAACGAGGGCCTGGTGGAGCGTTACAAGCTCGTTGGACAGATCACGCTCGGCGTCGCGCTGGGGGTCTTCCTCTGGCAATCGCCTCTCTCGAACCTACCCGGCGCTTCCACGACACTTCCATTCTACAAATACGTGCTCGTGGTGCCGGTGTTTGCGTGGCTCTACGTGCCGTGGATTGCGTTCGTGCTCACGGGCACGAGCAACGCCGTGAATCTCACCGACGGCCTCGATGGTCTGGCAACGGGCCTCGCCGCGATCGCATTCGCGACCTTCGCGATCTTCGCCTACCTGATCGGCCGCTTCGATGCGAGCCAATACCTGCACATCTACTATCTGCGTGACTCGGGCGAGCTCACGGTGTTCTGCATGTCGCTGCTCGGCGCCCTGATCGGCTTTCTCTGGTACAACACACACCCTGCAGAAGTGTTCATGGGCGATACGGGCTCGCTCGCGCTCGGCGGCGCGCTCGGTGCGGTCGCGATTCTGCTCAAGTCGGAGTTTCTGCTGCTGCTCGTTGGCGCGGTGTTCGCCGCCGAAACGGTGTCCGTGATCGTGCAGCGCTCCGTGTTCAAGTATCGGCGCGCGCGATACGGAGTGGACTACGCAAAGGCGCATCGAATATTCCTGCGCGCGCCGCTCCATCATCATTTCGAGCTCAAGGGATGGCAGGAGTCGCAAGTCGTGGTGCGCTTCTGGATTCTCGGCATCCTTTCTGCGCTCGTGGCACTCAGCACACTCAAGCTGCGATGATTCCCGCAAAGTGGAGATCGGGCGAGGCGGCGGTGATCGGGCTCGGGCGAAGCGGCGTGAGCGCGGCGCTGCTGCTCGCGCGCGAGGGCGTGCGCGTGTACGCCTCCGATGGTGGAGGCGATGCCGCAGCGGCTGCCGGTGCGAAGCGGCTGAGCGAGGCGGGGATCGATGCGGTGACCGGCACGCACGACCTCGAGCGCATCGCCCGCGCTGCCGTTGTCGTCGCGAGTCCCGGTGTGCCTCCGAACGCACCGCCGCTCGCAGCAGCGCAGGCCGCGAAGGTGCCTGTCGTGAGCGAGATCGAAGTCGCCCTTCGCGTGCTGAACGGCGTGCGCTACATCGCGATCACGGGCACCAACGGCAAGACGACCACCACGGCGCTCGTCGGTCATCTCCTCCGCACGCTCGGCAGGCGCGTGGCCGACGCGGGAAACATCGGCACCCCGCTCACGGAGATCGCGCTTCGCGAAGATCGCCCGGACTGGATCGCGCTCGAGCTCTCATCGTTCCAGCTGCACGATACGCCGAGCGTGGATCCTGCGGTGGGTGTACTGACCAATCTCGCGCCGGATCACCTCGACCGATACGCGACGGCCGATGAGTACTACGGTGACAAGGCGCTCCTCTTTCGCAACGCGAGCGAGCGGTCCACGTGGGTGCTCAACGCCGATGACGCGCGGGTCATGACAATGGCCGCGGGCGTAGCCGGCGCGCACCGCGGCTTCGGCATCGCGAGCGAGAGCGCCGAGATGCGTTTCGTGCACGAGGGCGGGAGCGGAGAGCTTCGGTGGAACGGGTCGAGGATTCTCGCGCGCGAGGAGCTTCCGCTGCTCGGCGATCACAACGTGATGAATGCAATGGCGGCATCGCTCGCGGTAATCGCCGCGGATCCGTCGCACGCCACGCGCAATGCGCTCGCGCGCATCGCGGATGGGCTGCGCTCTTTCCGACCGCCGCCGCATCGCCTCGAGCTCGTCGGCGAGCGCGGCGGAGTGCTCTGGATCAACGACTCGAAGGCAACGAACATCAGCTCCACCCAGGTCGCGATCGATGGCATGACGCGCCCCACCGTGCTGCTGCTCGGCGGTCGTCACAAGGGCGAGCCGTACACGGCGCTGGCACGTGGGCTCGAGCGCATCGTGCGCGTGGTGCTCGCGTACGGTGAGTCGGCGCCGATCATCGAACAGGACCTTGCGGGCATCGTACCAGTGGAGCGACTCGACAAGGACTTCGCGGAGGTCGTCGCACGCGCGCGCGCGATCGCGAAGTCCGGAGATGTGGTCCTCCTCTCTCCGGCCTGCTCCAGCTACGACATGTTCCGCAATTACGAGGAGCGCGGCGCGGCGTTTCGCCGGCTCGCTGGCGCGGCGTGAGCTCGTCGCCGCCCGCCGTCCGCGAGCGGTGGCGGATGACGCTCGAGGCCCGCGCGCTGATCATCGTCACAGGCGTCATTCTCGCGTTCGGGCTCGCGGTGCTCTACAGCGCGAGCGCGTTGCTCTCCGTACGCGAGAATCACGACAGCATGCACTACCTGCTGCTGCAGCTGTCGGGAGTCGCGATCGGCGTCGTGCTCTTCGCGATTGCCGCAAAGGTGGACGCCGAACGATGGCGAGGGTGGGCGTGGCCATTGCTCGCGGTGGCGATCGTGCTGCTGCTCATCCCGGTGCTCCCGGTGCCGAACAGAATCGCACCGCGCTTTCACGGCTCGCGGCGCTGGGTGAACATTGGATTTCTCTTTCAGTCGTCGGAGTTCGCGAAGCTCGCCGTCATCGTGTGGACGGCCATGCTGATCGTGAAGAAGGGTGACAAGCTGCGGCGTCTCACCAAGGGGCTGCTCCCCTTCATCGTGGTGCTCGCGGTGCTCAACATCCTCGTCATCCTCGAGCCCGATCTGTCCATGGCGATGACGTTCACGCTCATCATGGGGATCATGCTCTTTGCCGGCGGCGTGCGCATCGGGCACGTCGTCTTCCTCGGCATCGTCGCGATCCCCCTGCTGTGGCGCGAGGTGGAGCGAGTGCAGTACGCGCTGCTCCGCATGACGAGCTTCCTGAATCCGGGAAATGCGCCGATCGAAGCGGGCTATCAGCTCAAGCAGTCGCTCATCGCGGTGGGCTCGGGTGGACTGTTCGGCGTCGGGTTCGGCATGGGACGCCAGCAGCTCGGCTTCGTGCCCTTTCCGTACAACGACTTCATCGGCGCGAACATTGGCGAGGAGTGGGGCTTCCTCGGAATTCTCTTCATCACGCTCGCGTTCGTGGCTTACGGATGGATCGGTTTCCGCATCGCGAAACAGGCGCGCACGACCTTTCAGCAGCTGCTGGCGATCGGCATCACGTTCATGACGGTGAGCACGGCCTTTCTGCATCTGGGTGTCGTCATCGGACTGCTTCCCACGACCGGCCTGACGCTGCCCTTCGTGAGCTTCGGCCGGACCAATCTCGTGATGTCCATTCTGATGACGGGAATCCTCGTGAACATCGCGAGCACACGGGAGCGCATGGTGGGCTCGCACGCGACCAATCCACTGGAACGAGCTCCCGCATGACCGTGCGGGTGATGTTCGCCGGCGGCGGCACGGGCGGACATCTCTACCCAGGGCTCGCGATCGCGCGAGCGCTCGTGCGGCAGGCGTCCGAGATCGAGCCCTTCTTCGTCGGCGCGCTCCGCGGGATCGAACGCGACGTTCTCCCCCAAACCGAGTTCGAGCATCTGTTGCTCGATCTGCATCCCATCTACCGGCAGCAGCCCTGGAAGAGCTGGCGCACCGTGCGCGGTCTGAACAGTGCGTGGCGCGCGCTCGCGCGAGAGCATCGCGCGCATCCGTCCGCGACCGTGATCGGTACCGGCGGCTACGCATCCGGAGCGGCGCTCGCGTTCGCGCTCGCACATCGCATCCCGATCCAGTTGCAGGAGCAGAACTCCGTTCCGGGAATCACGACGCGATTCTTCGCACGACACGCCCGCGCCGTCTATCTCGGCTATCCCGAGGCGAAGGCGAAGCTGCGCCCCGGCGCATACACGGAGCTGTTCGACAGCGGCAATCCCATCGAGCCGCCGCCCGTGCCGCGACCCTCGCGTGCCGAGGCGCGTGCCGCGTGGGGATTTCCGCCGAGCGAGGGCTCCGTGGTGCTCGCGTTCGGAGGGAGCCAGGGCGCGCGTCCACTCAATGATGCGATCGCGTCGATGCTCGAGGCCGGACTTCCTTCCGGTGTGCGAATGATCTGGGGAACCGGGCAGGGAAGCTTCGAGCGATACGCGCGGCACGAGTCCGAGCGCGTGCGCGTGCGTCCGTATCTCTCGCCCATTCAGGGCGCGTACGCGGCGGCGGATCTCGCACTCACTCGGGCGGGTGCGCTGACAGTGGCCGAGCTCTGCGCGTGGGGCATACCGTCGTTGCTCGTGCCGCTCCCTACGGCGGCCGCCGACCATCAGCGTGCGAATGCGCGTGCGCTCGAAGCTGCCGGCGCGGCGCGCACGATGGAGCAGTCGGAGCTCTCGGCCGTCACCCTCGGCGCTGCGCTCGGCCAACTGCTCGGCGCTCCGGCGACGCTTGCGGACATGGCAGAGGCCGCCACATCCCGAGGCCGGCCCGACGCGGCGGAGCGCATTGCCAGTTGGATACTTAGGGTGTCACAGCTCAAGTCGGTTGGTGGTTGAGCCGTCGCTCTCGCGCGCGCTATATTGGAAGCGCCGCATGACACTTTTCGATGTCCACGATCCCCGACCCGTTCACTTCGTCGGCATTGCCGGCGCAGGAATGAGCGCGCTCGCCGAGCTACTGGCTCGGCGAGGGATCACCGTCACCGGCTGCGATGCCAGCCCCAACAGAAATGAGGCGCTCGAGGCGCTCGGGATCGCGGTCGAGCCGCGCCACGATCCCGCGCACGTCGCGGGATCGCAAGCTGTGGTCGCCACCTCGGCGATGCCACGCGATCACGCCGAGCTCGCCAAAGCGCGCGAGCTCGGCATTCCGGTGATCCGGCGCGCCGAAGCGCTCGCGGGAGCGGTGGAGACCGGCTCGACCATCTGCATCGCGGGCACTCACGGGAAGACGACCACCACCGTGATGACCACAGAGGCACTCGCTGCAGCGGGGAAAAATCCGACCGGCATCGTCGGCGGGCGCGTGGCCGCGTGGGGCGGAAATCTGAGTCGGGGCGGCGACGACCTCTTCGTCGTCGAAGCCGATGAGTACGACCGCTCGTTTCTCGCGCTGTTGCCGACCGTTGCGACGATCACGAACGTCGAGGCCGATCATCTGGACATCTACCGCGATCTCGATGACATCCGCGGTGCCTTCGCGCAGTTTGCGTCGCGCGCGCGTGCGGTCGTGGTATGCGCGGACGACCCGGGAGCCGCGTCGATCAAGCTCGAG
>DASXQD010000318.1:0-12531 GCA_036493195.1 Gemmatimonadaceae bacterium
GTGCGCGATGTGCACGCGTCGCGCGGCGCGCACGAAGTGCTGCGCGGTGTCACGATCGATGTCGCACCCGGCGAGATCTGCGCTCTCATGGGCACGTCTGGCGCCGGGAAGACCACAATGCTCCGCGCGATCGCCGCGCTCGGGCCCTTCGACTCGGGATCGATCGACGTGGACGGCTTCGCGCTCAAACCCGGGCCGGTGCCGCCCGAATCGAGGCTGCGCGTGCTGCGCCGGAATGTGGGAATGGTGTTTCAGGCGCAATCGTTGTTCGAGCATCTCACCGTGATGGACAACGTCACGCTCGCGCTCGTACACGCGCTCGGCTGGACGCGCGAGCGAGCCGAGAGCGAGGCGCTCGCACTGCTCACGACCTTGGGTGTCGCGCACCGCGTGGGCGCATATCCGCGGCAGCTCTCGGGCGGCGAGGCGCAGCGCGTCGCAATCGCGCGCGCGCTGGCGCCCGACCCCACGCTGTTGCTGCTCGACGAACCGACATCCGCGCTCGATCCTGCGCGCCGCGGCAGCCTGGGCGACGTGCTTCGCGCGCTTGCGGCAGAAGGTCACGCGCTCCTGATCGCCACGCACGACGTCGATTTCGCGGAGGCGTTCGCCGATCGCGTCGCCGTGCTCGCGAAAGGAGTCGTGGTGGAGGAGGGGTCGCCGCGCGAGGTGCTCTCGGAATCGACACACGCGGATACGCGCGCGCTGCTCCGCTCGCCCAGCGCCGAGCCCCCCGAATGACACTTTACACTCCCGTGGTCGTGCCCTAGCTTTCGTGATGGCAACCAGTACTCGCATCCAATCACGGCCCGCTGTCTCCGCATCATCGGAGGGCGGGCCGTCTCGTCAACAGGACGAGAAGCCGGCGTCGCGCGTGCGCGCCGAGCCGGCGCTCACTTTCGACGATGTGCTGCTGGCACCACGTCACAGCGTCACGCATCCGAAGGACGTGAGCACCGCCTCCCGCTTCACCACCGGGATCTCCCTCAACATCCCGCTCGTCTCCGCCGCCATGGACACGGTGACGGAGTCTGAGATGGCCATCGCGATGGCGCGTGCCGGCGGGATCGGCGTGATCCACAAGAACATGTCGATCGATCGGCAAGCGGCCGAGGTGGATCGGGTGAAGCGGTCGGAGAGCGGAATGATCCTGAAGCCGATCACGCTGGGCCCGGAGGCGACGCTGCGCGAGGCCAATGCGCTGATGATGCGCTTCAAGATTTCCGGCGTGCCGATCGTCGATCGCGACAACCGGCTGATCGGCATCATCACGAACCGCGACCTGCAGTTCGAGCGGCAGCTCGATCGACCACTGCAGGATGTGATGACGAAGGAGAATCTCATCACGGCCCCCGTTGGAACGACGCTCGATGAAGCCGAGCGCATTCTCGGGAAGCATCGCATCGAGAAGCTGCCGGTGGTGGATGCGGAGGGGCGGCTCGGCGGTCTCATCACCGTAAAGGACATTCACAAGCGCCGCCAGCATCCGAGCGCGAACAAGGATCAGCACGGGCGACTGCGCGTGGCGGCGGCGCTGGGCTCTGGCGGCGACTTCAAGGAGCGCGCGCGGGCGCTGTTCGACGCGGGGGTCGACGCGCTCGTGATCGATACCGCGCACGGGCACAGCGAGGGCGTGCTGCAGGCGACGTCGGTGATTCGCGAGATGTTGCCGGAGATTCAGTTGATCGCGGGCAATGTGGCGACGCGCGCGGGCACGATGGCGCTGGTCGAGCGAGGAGTGAATGCGGTGAAGGTGGGCGTGGGTCCCGGTTCGATCTGCACGACGCGTGTGGTCACCGGTGTAGGTGTTCCACAGCTCACGGCGGTAATGGATGCGGTGGAGGGTGCGGGCGACATTCCGGTGATCGCGGATGGCGGCGTCAAGTATTCGGGCGATGTCGTGAAGGCACTCGCGGCCGGCGCGTCGAGCGTGATGATGGGATCGATGCTCGCCGGAACCGAGGAAAGCCCGGGCGAGTCGTTTCTGCTCGAGGGCCGCCGCTTCAAGATGATACGCGGCATGGGCAGCCTCTCGGCGATGCAGGACGGAAGCGCGGATCGCTACTTCCAGGAGGGCGAGCTCTCGGTGAAGAAGCTCGTGCCGGAAGGCATCGAGGGGCGTGTGCCGTACAAGGGCCCCGTGGGCGACGTGATCTACCAGATGGTGGGCGGACTGCGGAGCGGCATGGGCTACGTGGGGTGTGCGAACGTCGATGAGCTGCGCACCGAAACGGAGTTCGTGCGAATCACGACGGCGGGACTCCGCGAATCGCATCCGCACGATGTGATCATCACGCGCGAGGCGCCGAACTACTCGGTGTAGCTCGCAGCGTTGATTCGCGAGAGCAGGCGGCGGTGCCTCGCGGCGTTTCGCGCATTCGTGAGCGGCGCGAGCACCCGCACCGCGGCACGCGCGGCTGGCGTGAGACCGCGAACGAGTGTCATCCGCGTGTTCAGCCGCGCGCCTCGCAGCAGCTTCGCGAAGAGCGCACTGGGTCCGAGATGGATACGCGTCAACCCGCTTTCGATGGCCACGCGAATCGGATCGTAGCACAGGCTGTGCTGATAGAGCAGGCCACGGCCCGTCTCATCGGACTGCGCGCTCATGCAAAGATCGAGTGCGTCGCTGCCGTCGAGTGCCACGGTCATCTCGAGCAGCCTCTGGCCCTTCCACGCGCACTGCACGCGCACGCCGGGCGAGCGCTGTTTGGCGAGCTCGGTGAAGAAATTCGGCGCGAGATTGGCTAGGCGGCCGCTCCGCGCGACGTACGAGCCGCGATAGAGGGCGTCTAGCGTGCCGGCATGCTGGCGCAGCTCCGTTTCCCACGAGATGCGAATCCCCTGATCGTGCACCCACGCGAGCTCGTTTCGAAGCGTGCGCTGCACGTTCTTCGAGCGAGACGAGAGGTACTCTTCGGGTGAGCTCCATGCGACGTCGATCACGGCTTCAGAGGTCGCGAAGCTCTCGCGATATCCTCTCAGGCGGGCGGTCTCGCGAATCAGCGTCGAATTCGCATCCACGAATGGCCAGACGATCGCCTTCGCGCGTTCGGCGCGCGCTTCCGACTCGAGCAGCTCCAGTGCTTCGTCGATGACGGACTCGGTGAGCACCTCATCGGACCCGAGCGGGTCGGAGCTGGTGCTCATTGGCGCTACGATCGCAAGCGAGGGACGGAGACTCGCACCGAGTGCTTCGGCCAGTCGATGTGCGGGGCCGTACCAGCGCGCATGCAGATCGCCATCGAGCGTCTCCCGCTCGATGTAGGCGGGAATCACGGCGACGAGCTTGCCACTCTTGTACACCCCCACGTGGTGAGGCTCGGCACCGCACGCCTCCGCAGCGACGAACCAGGCATGGCGATGAGTGCCGCGGCGCGCAAGCGCATCCCACTGCTTGCGCGCGATTTCTCGAGCGCCGCCGATCAGGCGAAGAGTGCGCGCCGGAGCAGCCATTGCGACGGAGCTCACCTCGCGCGCACGAGCCCTGCCGATCCATTGGCGGCGCCGTTGCGTGACGAGTGCACGTGTGCCTGAATGGCCATTCACCGATTCGAGTGGAAGTGCGGGGAGGCAACAGTTGCCGGGGAGTTTGCAATATCCGCGCGCAAGAAGCGCTTCATCGCGCCACGCGGGCGTCGCCCCTGCTCCTCAGTGCTTGACAGGGCAGCGACCACGGTAGAACGTTGCTCGACCCCACCCGGGTTGACGCACCTGAGCCTTCGCCCGCGTCCGCACCTTCCAATTCGATTTGCCTGGAGACACTTGCATGGGTTTGTTAGCCAGAAAGAGCATCGCGGAGCTCCAACAGGAAGCGAGTGAAACAGGCGAGGGGACGCTCAGGCGCGTACTCACCGCGAGCAATCTGACGCTTCTCGGCATCGGCGCCATCATCGGCGCTGGAATCTTCGTTCTCACGGGCACGGCGGCCGCGCTCTACGCCGGCCCCGCCGTCATGTGGTCGTTCGTGCTCGCGGGATCCGGCTGCCTCTTCGCGGGACTCTGCTATGCGGAGTTCGCGTCGATGATTCCGATCGCCGGCAGCGCCTACACGTACGGCTATGCGACACTCGGCGAGTTCATCGCATGGATCATCGGCTGGGATCTGGTGCTCGAGTATCTCTTCGGCGCCGCGACGGTGGCCGTGGGGTGGTCGGGATACTTCGGCGCGTTTCTCCATCGCCTGGGCATCGATCTGCCTGCAGGCTTCATGTCCGCACCGCTCGCGGTGGAAGGCACGCACAATCTCACGCGTGTCCCCGGTGGCGTGATGAACGTGCCCGCCGTGGCGCTCATCGTCTTGATGACCATACTGCTCGTGATCGGCATCAAGGAGTCGGCGCGCTTCAACAACGTGATCGTGTACATCAAGATCGCGATCGTCGTACTCGTGATCGGATTCGGCTTTCTGCACGTCACCAAGGCGAACTGGCACCCCTTCGTTCCGCCGAACACCGGAGGCTTCGGAAATTTCGGATGGTCGGGGGTGATCCGCGCCGCCGGCGTCGTGTTCTTTGCGTACATCGGTTTCGATGCGGTGTCCACTGCGGCACAGGAGGCGAAGAATCCGCAGAAGGACATGCCGATGGGCATTCTGCTCTCGCTCGGCATCTGCACCGTGCTGTACATCCTGATGTCGCTCGTGATCACCGGTCTCGCGCACTACACCACGCTCAACGTGCCGCACCCGGTGGCGTTCGCGCTCGAGAACATTCCGGCGCTCTCGTGGCTCACGTATCTCGTGGAGATCGGCGCAATCATGGGCCTCGCCTCGGTGGTGCTCGTGATGCTCATGGGACAGCCGCGCATCTTCTTTTCGATGTCGCGCGATGGACTTCTCCCGCCGGTGTTCGGCAAGGTGCACCCGAAGTTCCAGACGCCGTACGTGACGACGATCGTCACCGGTGTGATCGCCGCCATCGTCGCGGGACTTTTTCCCGTCGCGCTTCTCGGCGAGCTCGTCTCCATCGGCACGCTGCTCGCCTTCGTGATCGTCTGCGCTGGAGTGATCGTGCTTCGCTACCGCAGTCCGAACATGGTGCGTCCCTTCAAGACCCCACTGGTACCGCTGGTCCCCATTCTGGGCATTCTCATCTGCGGTGGTCTGATGGCGGGACTGCCCGGTGACACGTGGCTGCGGCTGGTGATCTGGATGGCGATCGGTATCGTCATCTACTTCACGTATGGCCGCAAGCATTCCAAGGTGCAGCGCGGCATCGGCGCCGCCACCGACTGACCCGCAGCGGAGTTAGCTTTGACGCGGCGTCCGGATAAACGGGCGCCGCGTCTTTTTTTCTCTCCACATGCCCACGACTCTTCCGGACCTTCTCGCCGTTCCCGCGCATCGCGCCGCGGCCATCGCGCGCTATTCCGCCGAATTCACACCGGGGCGCACGGTCGCGCTGCTGACGCACATCAACTCCGATGGCGACGGCTGCGGCTCGGAAGTCGCGCTCGCGCTCCTGCTCGCGCAGCGCGGCATGAAGGTGCGGATCGTGAATCCGACGCCGTGGCCCGAGATGTTCGATTTTCTCCTTGGCGATGTCTCGGAGCGCACCGCTGAAGGAGCAGCCGCACTTGCGGGCGTCGAGCTCGTCATCGTGCTCGACATCAGCGATCTCAAGCGACTCGGCTCGCTGAGCGACGCGGTGCGCAACTCTCCCGCGCGCCGTCTGGTCATCGATCACCACGTGCCGCAGGACGAGCCGGCCGGAGAGATCGTCGTTTCCGATGCCGCGGCCTGCGCAACGGGTGAGCTCATCTTCGACGTCGCGCGCGTGCTCGGGCTCGAGATCACGGCGCCGATCGCGCGCGCTCTCTACACCGCGATTCTGAGCGACACGGGCGGCTTCCGCTTCAGCAATACGTCGCCTCGGTGCCACGCGATCGCGGGACAGCTTCTCGCCGCGGGCGTCGAGCCGGAGGAGATGTATCGGCGCATCTATGCTTCGGTCTCCGTCGGGCGACTGCATCTGCTGCGCGATGCGCTCGCGACGCTCGAGGTGGACGGCGATCACGGGCTCGCGTGGATCGCGCTCCCTGCTGGAGCGCTCGAGAAGTACGCGGTGCGTCCCGAGGAGCTCGATGGATTGGCCGAGCATCCGCGGTCTGTCGCGGGAACGAAGATGGCGGTGTTCTTCCGTGATCTGGGACATGGAAAAGTGAAAGTCTCCTTCCGCTCGACCGGTGAGGTCGACGTGAACGCATTCGCACGCCAGTTCGGCGGCGGCGGGCACGCCAAGGCCTCCGGCGCGCTCATCGCGGGCTCGCTGGCCGAGGTACGCGACAACGTGATCACGGCGGCGCGGACATTTCTGATGCCGAAGGGCTGACCGCATTCCCAGGAATGCGGTCTGCTTTCTTCGTTCAATCCGTTTCCAGCACCCAGTCCACTAGATTTCACGCATGTCACTCTTCAAGCAGCGCTCGGCACCAGACATCGAAGATCGCATTCGAGTGGCTATCGGCGACATGCGCATCATACTCCGGATCGACACCATGGACGTCGAGCTCGTCGAGCTCGATGCGGACACGGGCGTCGCCGTGATCCGGTGCAGCGGCGACTGCCCCGACTGCGACCTTTCCGCGGAAAATCTCACGGTGGGAATCGAGGCGCACCTGCGCCAGCAAGTGCCGGAGATCCGCTCCATCCGCTTCACGACGCACTGAGCCGCGCATGACAGAGTCCATGCAAACGCGGATCGCGCACGCGCTTCAGGGCGTGGTGAATCCGCGCACGAGCGAAGACGTCATCCGCTCGGGAATGATTCGCGATGTCGCGGTGACTGTGGAAGGGCGCGTCCGCTTCACGATCCTTCTCGAGGCGCAGGATCCCGCGTCCCTCGTGCGCGAGGTGCGTCAAGCCGTCGAGCGCGTCGACGGCGTGCACGAGGTGCGCGTCGATGTGCGCGATCCCTCCCAGTCATCCGCGAATTCGGCCGTGCCTCCGGTATCGCGCGGAGCGCCGGCGCCTCCGCCGCCTCCATCGGCTCCGCCGCGCGGGCGTGCGCTACCGGTCATGGGGCAGGAGCCCAAGGCCAAGGCCGTTCCTCCCGCGCCCACTCCCGTCGCATATCCGAATCTCGGCCGCATCATCGCGATCTCGAGCGGCAAGGGCGGGGTCGGGAAGTCCACTGTTTCCGTGAATCTCGCCATCGCGCTCGCGAGGCAGGGACTTCGCGTGGGACTCATGGACGCCGACGTGTACGGTCCCAACATCCCGATGATGATGGGCGTCAACTCGCCGCCACCCGTGATCGGCGATCGCATCCAGCCACTCTCGGCGCACGGCGTGAAGCTCATGAGTCTGGGCTTTCTGATCGAGCGCGAGCAGCCGGCGATCTGGCGCGGGCCCATCGTGATGAAGATCGTCACGCAGTTCCTGCGCGATGTGAACTGGGGGACGCTCGATTATCTCCTCGTCGACATGCCTCCCGGCACCGGAGACGCGCAGCTCTCGCTCGTGCAGGCGACGCACGTGCACGGCGCGATCATCGTGACCACGCCGCAGCCCGTATCCACCGGCGACGCGCTTCGGGGCGCGAAGATGTTCGAGCGAGTGAACGTGCCGGTGATCGGCATCGTCGAGAACATGAGCTATCTGCTGTGCGCGCATTGCGGCAAGCCCACACCACTCTTCGGAAGTGGAGGCGGCCGCGCTCTCGCCGATGAGCTGCAGGTGCCGTTGCTCGGCGAGATCCCGCTCGAGAGCGCCGTGCGCGAGGGCGGCGACAGCGGCACTCCGATAGTGCTCGCGCACCCGGACTCTCCCGCAGCGCGCGCACTCAGCTCGATCGGCTCGCAAATCGTCGAAGCCTCCGAGGCCCTACAGACGTGAGCGAAACGGTACTGCCAGATTCGGTCGTCATCACGCGGCCGCCGGACACCAACCCGGCGGCCGCGTTGCCGATGGACGCACGCGATGGCCTCGCGACCGCGATTACCGGCGAGTACGCGTCGGTGACGTCGCTGGTGAGCGGCTCGCTCACCAGCACCGTCGCGGCCGTGGCGCTCCCCGCCGTCGCGTCGACGATGCTCATGACGCTCTTCGCCACCGTCGATGCGTACTGGGTCGGCACGCGCATCGGACCGCAGGGACTCGCTGCCGTATCCACGTCGATCTTCTGGGTGTGGATGCTCATCTCGTGCGCGGAGATGGTGAGCGTCGGACTCACGGCCGTCGCGGCGCGAAGGCACGGCGAGCGTTCGCATCAAGCCGCCGCGCGCGCTGTTTCCGATGCGCTCTTTCTTTCCGTGGCAGTTGCCGTCGTGCTCGCGGCCATCGGGATCTCGCAACTCGATGCGCTCTTTGGGATCATGCACACGCCACCGGAGGTTACGGCGCTCGGCAAGAGCTATCTCGGCACCTACCTGCTGGGCGCTCCGCTCATCTTCGGCTTCTTCGCGATCGACGCGGCCTTCCGTGCCGCGGGCGACACGCGCACGCCATTTCTGCTGCTACTCGGGTGCGTGATCGCCGCGCTCGGGCTCGACCCGGTGCTGATCCTCGGACTCGGCCCTGCGCCGCACCTCGGCATCGCGGGTGCCGCGGTGGCGACGATCTTCACACGTTCCGTGGCGTTTCTCATCGGGATCGTGATTCTCATGCGGCGCCGCATGGTGACTTTCGGACCACCCGCGCTGAGCACGATGCGCGCGATCGTGCGCGTCGGTCTGCCCACGGCCGTCACCGGTGTCGTGTTCAGCAACATCTACGTCTTCCTCACGCGCACCACGACGAAGTTCGGCACGCCCGCGCTCGCGGCGCTCGGCGTGGGGCATCGAGTGGAGAGCTGGTCGTACATGGTGGGTGTCGGTTTCGGCGCGGCGGCTGCTGCCATCGTCGGACAGAATCTCGGCGCGCGGCAGGTCGATCGCGCCGAGCGATCGGCGTGGATCGCGACCGGGTTCGCGATGTCGATCGGACTCGCTGCCGCGATAGCCGAGTACTCTCTGGCGACGACGTTCGGGCGGCTGTTCACCAGCGATCCGATGGTGATCGCGGAGAGTGCGCGCTACCTCCGCATCGGCGCGATCTCCACGCTGTTCGCGGGCGCGGAGCTCGTGCTCGAGGGAGCGCTCGGCGGCGCAGGCGATACGCTGCCGCCGATGATCACGTCGACGACGCTCACCGCGCTCCGCATTCCCCTCGCCGCGTGGGCTGCCACGCGATGGGGGACGAGCGGGATCTGGTGGACCATCTCGCTCACCGCTCTGGGTCGCGGCGTGGCGATGATGGGGCTGTGGAAGTGGGGGCGATGGAAGCGAGTTGTGTGGGCGACGCCGACGAAGTGATCGGAATCTCCGTGGAAGAGCGCCCCGGATGCGACGAGGTCACAACCCGGCCGGCGTAGACGGCGCCGGCTCTCGGCTCGAGCGCTCCAGTGCCGTTGTGCAGCTCGGAGTTGAGCTCTCCAGCGGACAGCAGCACGATCATCGTCAGGTACATCCACGTCAGCAGCACGATCACCCCGCCAATCGTGCCGTACGTCTTGTTGTATGACCCAAAATCAGTGACGTAGAGCCGGAAAAGCAGCGTCACGAGGAGCCAGAGCACCGTGCCGATGACGGAACCGACGAGTATCTGCTTCGGGTGCTGCTTGATGTTCGGCAGATAGCGATAGATGAGATAGAACGCGAGCACGATCATCGAGATCGCAACCGGATACTGCAGTATGGTCCACGCGAGCACGAAGTACCGATCGAGATGCAGCTTGCCGCCGATGGTCTTTGCGAGCTCGGGCCCCGCGAGCATGACGACGCTCGCGATGCCGACCAGAAGTCCCATCACGAGCACCGATGTGAGCTGGATTAGCGCGCGCTTCCACCACGGGCGCGTTTCGGTCACGTTGTACGCCGTATTGAGAGTGCTCATCAGTGCGCCGAACACCGCGCCGCCGGACCAGGCCGCGAGAACGGCGCCCACGGACACGAGTCCGGGCGCGTTATTCGAAAAGACGACGTCCTTGAGCACGCTCTGCACGAGCGCGATTGCCTCGGCGGGGACGACCGTTGCCAGCTGATTCATCAGCCAGGAGAACGTCTTCGCCTTGTCGCCGAACAGCGAGATCATCGGTGCAGCGAACAGGAAGAACGGAAAGATCGAGAAGAACGCGTTGTACGCCGCCTGCGCGGCGAGCCCAAGCACGTTGTCGTTCAGAATCTCTTTCCCGGTGGTCTTGAGGAGCGGACCTACCCTAAATCCCTTGATGATCATCGCCAGCTCCGCAGCTTCATCCTCTCGCAAAAAGGCAAGGGGCGGGCCAGTTGCTGATCAGGCGGCGTTCGAGGAGAAGGTGTTGCAGGCCTTGGGATCGCCGCTGTCGAACCCTCGCTTGAACCACGCAGCGCGTTGCGCGGATGTGCCGTGCGTGAACGACTCGGGGGACACGTGACCGGTGGTCATTTTCTGTAACCGGTCATCGCCCACGGAGGCAGCGGCCTGTAGCCCCGACTGGATGTCTCCCGGGTCGAGCAGCTGGCGCTGATCCGTGGAGTGACCCCACACACCGGCGAAGCAGTCGGCCTGCAGCTCGAGCTTCACGGAAAGCTCGTTCGCCTGATCGGGGTGCTGCCTTTGTAGTTGCCGCATCTGCTCATCGATGCCCTCGAGATGCTGCACATGATGGCCGAGCTCGTGGGCGAGCACGTATGCCTGTGCGAATTCGCCGGGTGCACCGAAGCGGTCGCGCAGCTCGTCGTAGAACCCGAGATCGATGTAGACCTTCTCATCGAGAGGGCAGTAGAACGGCCCCATCGCGGTCTCCGCCTGGCCGCACCCCGATTGCACGCCGTCTCGAAAGAGCACGAGCTTCGCGTCGTGCCATTGCTCTCCCTCCTGCGGAAGGATCTTCGCCCAGGTCTGCTGCGCATCGTCGAGCACGAAGGACACGAACTGCACTTCTCTGTGCTCGGCCGGCGTCTCATCGGCCGGAGGCGCGGAGGAATCGCCGGCCGACGTGGTGGTGGTTGCGCCACTGTCGCCGAGCAGGGTGAAGAGATTGCGATGAAAGAGGAGGCTCAACACCAGCACGATGATCGTGCCGCCAATGCCGAAATGAAGGCCGCCGAATCCACCGCCGCCGCTACTGCCGCGGCGATCCTCGATATTCGAGCTCTCGTTTCCGGGGGTCCAGCGCATCGCAGCCTCGGCTCGTTCGGGAAACGCGAGCAGGAAGCAAGAAGTTGGCCGCTCAGTCCTTCCAGACTACGTCGATGGAAGCGAGCGTCGCGCTGCCATCGATCGTGACATGGCGCTTCGTCTGCTCGTAACCCGCGCTGTACATGACGCCATCGCGCTCCGTGAACCCGTCGGAGTCGATGTTCGCAATGCGCTTCGAAATACGCAGCGCGATCCCCACGTCGCGCGGCACTCGAAGCGTTGCGGAGGCGAGTGCGACGCGCATCGTGAGAGGCATCTCTCCCGTCCAGTCGCCGCCCAGATCGAGATCCAGGCTGCCGACCGTGCTGGCCACCGTCGCGCGCTGCGCGCGTGCATTCCCGAGCTGATGGATCGTGATGCTGCCGACACCGGCATCGACGAAGAGATCGCGCATCGGCTTGGGATTCGCACTGCCGAAGATGAGATCGGCCTCCGTCGCGCCCGAGGACACGCGCAATGCGCTCACCCAGAGCGCGCTCAGATCGACTCGGGCGCGCGTTGCGCCGAGATCGAGGTCGAGATCGAGCGGGATGCCTGCCGCGAGTCCCAGATCGAGTCGTGCCTCGTCGTTGCGGTCGCGACCCGAGCGGCGCGTCGATGTTCGCATGGCCGAGCTGTCCAGACCGATGCGGAGCGTGTTCGATACGGGATTGTAGCTGCGCGAGAGGCGCTGCTCGTTCGCATCGAAGCGAGCGCTCGCCTGATAGAGTAGCGGCTGGGCGGCCGCACCGACCGTGACCGCACCGGCATCGTATCGCATCACCACGTGCAGGCTGTCTGCCGTGTCGCGCGGACGGCTCGCGGTGAGCGACCGCCAGCTGCGCGCCTCTGCAGATGGATCGCCGAGCGCGAAGAGCGACACGAGAACGAGGAGGAGTGATTTCACGGCTCGCTCGACCGCGCCGCCGGCGAGGGCCTGCGCGCCGCTGCAACGCCAGAGACAGGCGTCGGCGTCTGCCACGCGTATTCTTCCGTGGCCGATGGCGGTGCCACGCGCGGTGGGCTGATGGCGGTCCGTGTGCCTGCGCGCGTGAGGATAGTGGCGCCCAGCCCGACCGTCGCCGCGATCCAGGTGCTCAGGAACGCCAGCAGTCGGAGCACGCTTCCGGCGAGGCCGAGAAACGCAGCTCCGCCGGCGAGCAGCCAGAGCACCAGAAAGACACTCAGCCCCGCGATCAGATGTGTCACGAGCGGCCGTGGATCGCGCGCGGAGCCGTCACCTCGCAGGAGCGCATCGCCGGCGAGGAGTGACATCGCGAGGAATCCCAGGTCGAGCGCGCCGAGCACGGCGAGCGCATAGGCGACTGCGGCAAACGGGATGAGCAGAATGCCGACGATCGTGATCGCGAGTGCGACCATCGAGAGCAGAAAGA
>DASXQD010000319.1:0-6140 GCA_036493195.1 Gemmatimonadaceae bacterium
CAGGAAGTCGACCGACTGCTCGACAAGATCAGCCTCAAGGGCATCGACAGTCTCACGCCGGCCGAGCGCGCGGCGCTGGACAGGTTCAGCAAACAGAAGAGTTGAGGGACTGCAAACTGCGCTGAGCACGAATCCAACCAATGGCACGAATCGAATCAGTACAGTCCGGGCGCTGTCGCTGCCAAAAAGCCACTGGAAAAGGCAACTGATCTTTGACTGGAAACTGCAGCGTCGAGGGCCCTCGCCTCGCATCGAACTATCGTACTTGACCTGCTTCAGTTGCCAACCAAAGAACTGACACTCGCCACGCGCGGAGTCCCGTCGCAGAGCACCGATTCGATTCGTACCATTGGTTTGATTCGTGCCCGTAGTTGCACCTACCGCTCGTCCCTCATTCGCCGCATGTCGGCGAGAATCGCGTTCGCGCTAATCGGGCGCCCCAAAAAATCCGTGATCACATCCGCCGACGTTCGTGACAGCCCGAAACGATAGATGTGGTTCGTCATGAACGCGTACCACGTCGGGTCGCCCGTCGTGAAGTCGCCGTGCAGCTGGCGCACGCGTGCGCGAATGTCCGCAATGATGATCGAGCCGATCGCGTAGTTCGCCATGTAGCCCGGCGCATCGATGAGCTGGCCGCGCATCGCCCACCAGCTGAGCTCCGGGTGCGGCGTGATGTGCAGGTAATGGCTCGTGATGTCGCCCCACACCGTGTTCGGATCCGCGCCCGGGTCGCGATGCATCCGCACCTCGAACAGCGACCAGGCGATGTCGAGCACGATTCCGCCGTAGCGCCCGCGCAGCCCGAGTGACGTCGGCACCGAATCGCCCAGATAGTGCATCTGCCAGCGCGGCTCGTACACCTCGAGCGCCGCGACATCGCCGAGTCCCTCGGTGAGCGCATCGTTGTCGGGCCAGTCCAGGAATGCCGGCCGCTGATGGATCGCCGAGATGTGCACGGCGTGTCCGGTCTCGTGAAGCAGCTCGTCCAGGTTGTCGAGGCCACCCACGCGGTACGTCGCGAACACCCACGGCTCGCCCGGCTGCCACACGCCATGCACGAGATGCGGCCTCGCGCCGAAATCGGTGAAGGCCACCGGTGTCTTCCCCACTCGCGGCGCCAAGTCGTAGTGCACGTGCAGCGCGGCGAGATCGGCGCCCAGATCGCGAAAGTAGTGCGCGTTCAGCACGCCCAGATCATCCAGCGGAATGCGATCGCTGAGCGCACGACTCGCCGCTCCCGCCTGATAGTGCCAATCCCACGGCTCGATCATCGTGGCCGGTGTGCTCACGCGCCACTCCTCGAGCACCGACACGAGCCACTTCTCCATGTCCGCGGGATCGATGCGCAGCACGCGCGCCTCCTCATCCACCGGGGAGCCGTTCCGTCGCCACCGCTCCGCACTGAGCTTCACGAATTGCCGGTACGGACTGTGGATGCCATCGTCCCCGTTCATGCTCCGCCAGATCGTGTCGATCGCCAGGAAGAGGCGGTGACGCTCATCGCGATCATCCATCCGCGCGAGCATGCCGACGGCCGTGAGGCGGTCGAGCGTCTTTCCCTCGAAGCGCACGCTCTGCACCGCGCGCGTGTAACACGCGTAGATGCGCGCGCGCAGCCGCTCGTACGCCGAGTCGCCCTGCGCCACGCGCGCGGGATCGTAGTCGCAAACCCTGCCGGCACTCGCGCTGTCGTCCGAGGCTTGCGTATCATCTGCGTCCGAGCGCAGGCCGCTCGAGAGCGCGGCGCGCATCGTCCCGAGCGCGTGTTGATCCTCTGGTGTGAGCGATGCCGAATCGATGGACGCGAGCGCTCTCGCCAGCGGCGTGCGAATGCGCTCGTATCGCTGCCGCATCTCGGCGAGGGACGCGCCATTCGTGTCCGTGCTCGCGCCGCGCGCGCTCGTCACACCGATTCGATCCTTCACCTGATGAAGCGCCTGGAACATCGATTCCGCCGGCGCGAGTGCCAGCGGCGCGCGTGCCGGAGCACGAACGCCGGTCTGATGGCAAGCACCCAGCAGACCGAATAGCGGGAGGACGAGGCGAACCGCTCGGCGGGACATGACGTCTCGGCTGAAGAAAGCGTGCTGCGCGAGCCGGTAACATGTCCGTGTGCTGCAGCCTGCGCCACCGTAAAGTCGTGCGCGCTGCGATTCCTTGGTATGATGCGATCATGACCGAGCGACTGTATTACACCGACGCGTATCTCCGCGACTTCGACGCGCGCATCATCGATCGCGCGAACGATGACCGCACCGTGTATCTCGATCGCACGGCGTTCTATCCAACCTCCGGCGGCCAGCCGTTCGATATCGGGATGCTTGCCGGCATCGCGGTCACGGACGTCATCGACGAAGGCGAGCGCATCGCGCACGTGCTGGCGGCGCCGGCGCCCGCGGCCGACATCGTTCACGGATCGGTCGACTGGACGCGGCGCTTCGACCACATGCAGCAGCACACCGGTCAGCATCTCCTCTCGGCGATTTTCGCCGACCGATTCGACCTCGAGACCGTGAGCGTGCACTTCGGAGCCGAATCATCGACACTCGATCTGGATGCGGAATCGATTCCGCAGAAGACGCTGCTCGCGGTCGAGCAGCTCGCGAACGCCGCGATCACCGAGCCGCGTGCGGTATTGGTGTCGTTCGAGGATGCCGCAACCGTCACGGGACTTCGCAAGCCGCCGCCGCGCGAGGGCGAGCTGCGCGTCGTCAGCATCGATGCGCTGGATCGAAGTGCGTGCGGCGGCACGCACGTCCGCTCCACGGCGGAGATCGGATCGATCCTGCTGCGCGGCACGGAGCGCGTGCGCAAGACGACGCGGCTCGAGTTCATCTGCGGGCTCCGAGCAGTGCGCACCGCCCGCGCCGATCACGAGCTCGTTTCGGCGCTCGCACTCTCGCTCGGCGTTGCACCGGCGGAGCTCGTCGCGAAAACGAAGGCGCAGGGTGAGGAGCTTCGCGCGGCGCAGGCTGCGAAACGCGAGGTGACCGGCGCCCTCAACGCATATCGCGCTCGCGAAATCTTCGAGGAGACTCCGCCTGGCCCCGACGGCCGGCGCAGGATAGTGGTGCGATTTGTATCGGGATCACCCGCAGGCAGTGTTGTGCCCGCAAGCTCTCAGTCGATCGAGGAGCTTCGATCACTCGCCCAGGCTACGCTCGCACTCGGCAATGTCCTCTTCATCGGAGCCCTGGCCACCCCTCCAACGATTCTCGTCGCGAGCTCGGGCTCGGGCCCCACGGCACTCGACGCCGGCGCTGTGCTCAAGCCGCTGCTCGTCCAGCACGGAGGTCGTGGCGGCGGGAGCGCACGCATCGCGCAGGGGACCGTCCCCACGACGGATGCGCTCGACGCGATTGTCGACGCCCTCTAGTAAGCCTTTCATGCTGCAGGGTGGCGCGGGGCCTTACCCCGCTTCATTTTCGGAACACTCTCATACTCAGGATGCACTTCTCAATGCACGTGCCCGTCGTTCGCATCGTGTTCGGCCTCGCCGCCGCCGCTCTCCTCGTCGCCGCGACTCCTGCCCCGCAGCCCACGCTGCTCGGCTTCTCCGACAGCTCGAGCAAGACGGAGCGCGATTGGGAAGAGAAATTCAAGGCGATCCCTCAGCCGGCGAACATGCGCGCGGCGATGCAGCGGCTCACCGCGCATCCGCACCATGTCGGCTCGCCGTACGACAAGGAGAACGCGGAGTGGATCCTCGCGCAAATGAAGAGCTACGGACTCGATGCGCACATCGAGACGTTCAGCGTGCTCTTCCCCACGCCGCTCGAGCGCGCCGTGGAGCTCGTGGCGCCCACGCACTTCGTCGCCAAGCTGCAGGAGCCGGCATATCCGCAGGATCCGACATCGAACCAGAAGGCCGAGCAGCTGCCGACGTACAACGCCTACTCCATCGATGGCGATGTCACCGGCCCGCTCGTGTACGTCAACTACGGCATTCCCGCAGACTACGACGAGCTCGCGCGGCACAATATCTCGGTGAAGGGCGCGATCGTGATCGCGCGGTACGGCGGCTCGTGGCGCGGCATCAAACCGAAAGTGGCGGCAGAGCACGGCGCGATCGGATGCCTGATCTACTCCGATCCGCGCGATGATGGATATGCAGCCGGCACCGTCTTCCCGAATGGGCCAATGCGCCCGCGCGAGGGCGTGCAGCGCGGGAGCGTCGAGGACATGCCGCTCTATCCGGGCGATCCGCTCACGCCGGGCGTTGGCGCGACGAAGGATGCGAAGCGCCTGCCGATCTCGGAGGCGAAGACGATCACCAAGATTCCCGTGCTCCCGATCTCGTACGGCGACGCCCAGCCGCTCCTCGATGCGCTCGGCGGACCACTCGCCCCGCTCGCGTGGCGTGGTGCGCTGCCGATCACGTATCGCATCGGCGCAGGACCGGCCAAGGTGCATCTCAAGGTCAAGTCCACGTGGACGCAGAAGCCCCTCTACGACATCATCGCGACGATTCCGGGCAGCACCGAGCCGGATGAGTGGGTGATTCGCGGGAATCATCACGACGCGTGGGTGAACGGCGCCGAAGATCCCATCGCCGGCACAGTGGACGAGCTCGAGGAGGCGCGCGCGCTCGGCATGCTCCTCAAGCAGGGATGGCATCCGAAGCGCACGCTCATCTATGCCGTGTGGGATGGCGAAGAGCCCGGGCTGCTCGGCTCGACCGAATGGGCGGAGACGCACGCCGACGAGCTGCGCACGAAGGGCGTCGCGTACCTCAACAGCGACACCAACGATCGCGGCTATCTAAGCATGGAAGGATCGCACGTGCTCGAGAAGTTCATCAATGGCGTCGCGCGCGACATCGAGGATCCGGAGACGCATCTCTCGGTCTGGAAGCGGCTGCAGGCAGGAATCATTCAGAACGGGAGTGCCGAGGAGCGCACGGACGCGCGCGATCGCGCCGACCTCCGCATCGGTGCGCTCGGCTCGGGCTCGGACTTCACGCCCTTCCTCCAGCATCTGGGCGTCCCCTCGCTCAACCTCGGCTACGGCGGCGAGGATGACGCCGGTATCTACCACTCGATCTACGACGATTTCTATTGGTACACGCACTTCAGCGACACCTCGTTCGTCTACGGCCGCGCGCTCTCTCAGACCGTTGGAACCGCGGCAATGCGCCTGGCCGATGCCGATGTGCTGCCGTACGACTACACGAATCTCGCCGAGACGATTCACACGTACATCGACCAGCTCGAGAAGCTCGCGTCCAGCGCGGCAGACGAAGCGCGCGAGCGAAATCTCGAGCTCGACGAAGGCTCGTTCGCCGCAACGAACGATCCGCACCAGCCCACGATTGCGCCGCCGAAGCTCGCGATACCGCCGCACATTTCCTTCGCGCCTCTCCAAAACGCGGCGGATTCCCTCACGCGCGCGGCTGCCACCTACCAGAAGGCTTACGACAGCGCGTTGGGCGCGGGCGATCCGGCGCGCGCGAGCGCGTCACTCGCAAGTGTGAATGCAATTCTCACTCACAGCGAGCACGCGCTCACCGACGAGCGAGGCCTTCCCATGCGGCCGTGGTTTCAGCATCTGCTCTACGCGCCGGGATTCTACACCGGTTACGGAGTGAAGACGGTGCCGGCCGTGCGCGAGGCCATCGAGCAGAAGAAGTACGGCGAGGTGGACGAAGCGATGTCGCGCGTCGCCGCGGTGGTGAATGCCGAGGCGGCGCTCGTGGAGCAGGCGGCATCGGCGCTCGGCAAGGGACAGTGATTCACGGTGCGCGACTCGTGAAGAATGAGGAATTGCCGATCGATCCAAAAAACCTTCCGCCGCCCGGCGAGCTTCTCGATGGGGAGCTCGACATCACGACGCGCGGCCTCGCGGAGCCCGAGATCAAGCCGCTGCTCCAGGCGACGCTGTCACCGCTGCGTGTGGCGTTCCAGGGCGAGGCAGGCGCCTTCAGCGAAGAGGCGATCGTGCAGCTCTGGGGCGCGGAGGCCGAGCCGGTGCCCATGCGCACTTTTGCGGATGTGATGGATGCCGCCGAAACCGGTTCTGTCGATTACGGGCTGCTCCCGATCGAGAGCACGCTCATGGGCGGTGTCGACAGCGCATATGACCTGCTCGCGATGCACGACGGGCTGCTCATCGCGGCCGAGACTGTGGTGCCGATTCGC
>DASXQD010000320.1:0-2092 GCA_036493195.1 Gemmatimonadaceae bacterium
GATCGGAGCGGATACTGCGGCGGGATCACACATTGTGACCGTGAGATCGCCCACGCGCGGGGGCATCTCTCCGCTCAACCAGTGTGCCGCGTCGCGATAGCGCTTTCCAGCCGAGCGCTCGGATGCGGCGACGGCAGTCACCTCGAACCAGGGATGGTCGGCCAGGAGTCGAATGAAGGTCTGGCCAACGGCACCCGTGGCGCCGAGCACGCCGACGGGAATTCTGCGGAGAGGAGCGGTGGCGATCGTCATGAGGCGAGTAATGTACGCACGATTCGCATGTAGCTGTTCACGGCGCCGCGCAGCTCGTCGACATCGATGAACTCGTGCGGCGTGTGCGCGACGGAGATCGAGCCCGGCCCGAAGAGAAGTGGCGTGCCCCACCGCTCGAGCAATGGAATGTCACTCGTGAACGAGACGGGCGCGCACTCGAATCCCGGCAGCACGGATAAATGCTGCGCCGGAACGTGCGGCGCGAACTCCAGCTCCGCTCTGCCGAGGCTCCAGCGCTCGAGAGTTTCGCGCACCGGGGCGGGATCGCCGACGAGGCGAACCATGAGCTGCGCGACCGCCTCGTCGGGAACGATGTTCGCTTCGCGTCCGGCGTTCAGCGTGCCGACGTTGATCGTGGTCCGCCCGAGCACAGGGTCCGCAGGCAGATCGAGCTCCTCGAGCGTGGAGAGCAGCGCGAGCATCGGAGTGATCGCCGATGCGCCGAGCTCCGGATAGGCCGAGTGGGCCGCGCGCCCGTGCGTGCGCACCGTCACGGTCATCGAGCCCTTGGCTCCCGACGCGAGCCGCCCCTCGGTGGGCTCGCCGTTCACGAGAAAGCGGCTGGTGGCCGGGAGCAGGTTCGCGGCTCGGGCACCATCCGAGCTCTTCTCCTCGCCGATGACGAAGAGCAGATCGACGCGTCGCTCGTCGTGCTCAGACAGCGACTGCGCCGCAACCATCATGGCGGCCGCGATTCCCTTCGCATCGCAGGCGCCGCGTCCGGCGAGCCGCGTACCCTGCCGGGATGGAGCGATGAAGGGCGGAACGGTATCCAGATGCGTCGAAAGGGTGACGGCGCCATGACCTTGCGAGGCCCAGATGTTCGCGCGTCCCGGGGAGAGCTCCTGATGCGTAACGGACCAGCCGCGCTCCTTGAGCCACGACGCGGCGAGCGCGACTGCAGGCGCTTCGGATCCGGTGAGTGATGGCGCTGCGATCAACGCGTGCGCGAGGTCGACGACGTCTGTCATCGCCACAACCTATCACGCCGACTCGCGAATGGTGAAACAGCGGTGAAACAGCGGTGAGACAGCGGTACGGCGGCGATGAAACGGCAGCCGAATTCCAGGTGTACAAGAGAGTCGCGACAGGCGTGCGCCGGATCGAAAAAACTCGCCAAAAGTATTGACCTGAGCACGTCCCATTAGTACTTTTCGCTCACCGAACAAGACCCGAATCATGGCAACCGCTGCTCCCCGTCGGCGATCTCATGTCGCCGAATCGTTACTTATTCGCTGGCAACGTTTTACAATGGCTCACCTCAACCGCCTTCCAGCGATGATTCGAGCAACCGTTCGGGAGCCCGGAGCGCGGAAAGAACCTGCGGTGCTCATGCGCATTCGCGAGCTCGATCCGCGCAGCAAGTGTGGTACAGGCACGACCGTAATGCAGCTCTTCAGAGTGGATGATTTGCCGGAAGATTCGCCTCGCGTGCACATGGTCTTTCACGACCGGCACGGCTGGTATTGCGAGCACGGGCGGGAATGTCCCGCCGTCGCGGCGGTTCGCCGGCACCAACGGCTGGATTCCTTGGATACATAGGGTGGACTGGACATGATCTCACGACAGGAAACTTTCGAGCAGACGAGCACGACCAACGATCCGTGGGCGGCGCTCGCGGCACCCCTCCCCGCCGGCACGGTCGCGTGGCGGCAGGACGGTCGCGCCATCGAGCGCGATGGGACGCACTTCGCTCGCTTCGTCGCATACGTCGAAGCGAACACCGTTCGCGAGCGGCTCGACAGCGTCGTGCCCGGCGAATGGAATCTCACGATTGAGCTTCTCCCCATGGTCGCGACGGCGGACGACTTGGAGAACG
>DASXQD010000321.1:0-7373 GCA_036493195.1 Gemmatimonadaceae bacterium
CCGGCCAGGGCATCTGGGGTGAGCCCAAAGACCGCGCAGAAGCGAAGCGCGTGCTCGAGCGTGCGGTGGAGCTCGATGTCAATCTCATCGACACGGCCGACTCGTACGGCCCGGAGGTTTCCGAGCGGCTCATTGGCGAAACGCTCTGGCCGTACAAGCCCGGGCTCGTGATCGCCACAAAGGGCGGTTACGTGCGCTCGGGTCCAAACCGATGGACGCCGAACCTGCAGCCCAGACATCTGCGAGAGGCGCTCGAGGGAAGTCTGCGGCGCCTGAGGCTCGATCGGATCGACGTCTATCAACTGCACAACATGGGCGATCCGAAAGTGCCTCTGGCGGAGGCGATCGGCACGCTGGCCGAAATGCAGCGCGAAGGGAAGATCCGGCACATCGGCGTCAGCAACTTCACCGTGCCCCAGCTCACGGAGGCTCGGGGCATCGCGAGCATCGTCTCGGTGCAGAATCGATACAATCTCGGCGATCGTGCATCGGAGGCGGTGCTCGCGGAATGCGAGGCACTTGGCATACCGTTTCTGCCGTGGGCGCCGCTCGGTGGCAATCACCGTGACGCCACAGCCGTGCTCGAGAATGTCGCGCGACGTTACGGCGCGTCGCCCAACCAGATCGCGATCGCGGCGCTGCTCGCGCACTCGCCGATGATGCTTCCCATTCCTGGAACCTCGCGGGTGGCGCATCTCGAGGAAAACGTCGCGGCGGCGGGCATCGAGCTCACGCGGGAAGATCGGTCGGAGCTGTCGCTCACCTCCTGAGATCAGCGCTTGGCCCCTCGCTTCTTCCCCTTTCGTCGTTTCCAGAGCACGATACCACCCCAAGTGGCCAGACCCGCCAGCACGATCCAGCCGGCTGGTCCGAGATACTTGTGCACCACCTTGAAATGCACACCGAGCTGCTGGCCGATGTACGCGAGCACGGCGCACCAGACTACAGTGCCGATGAAGTTGCAGAGGAGAAAGAGGAGCACGTTCATCTTCGCGTAACCGGCGGGAAGCGAGATCAGTCCGCGCACGCCGGGGATGATCTGGCCGATGATCACCGCGAAATTGCCGTGCTTGGCGAACCACCGCTTCGGCTTTTCCAGATCCCCTGGGCGAAGCAGCAGCCATCGCCCATGCTTCGTGACCCAGTGCTTCAACTGCTCTTCACCGAACGTGCGCGCGAGGTAATACAGCGGCAACGCGCCGAGCACCGAGCCTACGGTGCCGGCGATGATGACGCCCGCGAGCGACATTCGGCCGCGCGATGCCGCAAAGCCGCCGAGCGGCATGATGAGCTCCGAGGGCATCGGCAGCACCACATTCTCAATGGCCATTAGCAGCGCAACGCCGTAAATCCCCATTGACGTCACGAGTCCAACGATCCATTTGATCATTCGACCTGGCTGTGCAAAGGCGAGGCCCTTCGTTCCTGCATCGAGCTTCTTTCCCCAACCCGCATCCCATGACGAACGACGAAACGCAATCGATCAGCCGCCGCAGCTTCGTGACGACGTCGCTTGCCGCTGGCGCGCTGATGGGCACCGGCGTCAACCCGTTGCTCGACTTGCACGAGCGCTCGAAATCCCCATCGCCTCCGCAGTCGGCTGAGCGAGCATCGGGAATTCACAACGTGGGTGGTCCGGTGGAGGAGAAGTCGATCACGCAGCTGCAGGAGGCCATGCACAGCGGAGTCATGACGTCGCGGGCACTGGTGGAGGCCTATCGCGCGCGCATTGCCGACATGGACAAGGAATTGCGCGCGGTGATCGAGCTGAACCCCGATGCGCTCTCGATCGCCGATGGCATGGATGCGGAGCGAAAGAGCGGGAAAACACGTGGCCCGCTGCACGGCATTCCGATTCTCATCAAGGATAATGTCGGTACGGCCGACAAGATGGAGACGACCGCGGGGTCGCTCGCGCTGGTCGGCGCGCGGCCGCCTCGCGACGCCTTTCTCGTGGAGCGGCTTCGCGCGGCGGGGGCCGTGCTGCTGGGCAAGACGAATCTCAGTGAATGGGCGAACTTCCGAAGCACGCACGCATCGAGCGGCTGGAGCGGGCGCGGAGGACAGTGCCGCAACCCGTATGCACTGGACCGAACTCCTTCCGGATCGAGCTCCGGTTCCGCGGCTGCCGTCGCATCGAGCTTCTGCGCCGCTGCGATCGGCTCCGAGACCAATGGCTCGATCGTGAGCCCGTCGGCGACATGTTCGCTCGTCGGCATCAAGCCCACCGTGGGCCTCGTGAGTCGCAGCGTGATCATTCCGATCTCACGCACGCAGGACACCGCCGGCCCGATTGCGCGCACCGTCACCGATGCCGCGATTCTTCTCGGCGGGATCATTGGCGCTGATCCGCGCGACAAGGCGACGATGGCCTCCGGCGCGAAACGCGAGTCGAGTTACGCCACCGGTCTCGATGCAAACGCGCTCCACGGCATGCGCATTGGCGTGCCGCGTGAGCAGTACTTCGGGTACAGCACGTCCGCCGATTCGATCGCGCAGCACGCGATCGATCTGATGCGCGAGAAGGGCGCGGTGATCGTCGATCCGGTGCCGATCGAGAAGCTGGGTGCCGTGGGTGAGGCCGAATTCGAGGTGCTCCTGTACGAATTCAAGGCGGGGATCAACGAGTATCTCGCTTCACTGGGTACTGGCTCGAAAATGCGCACGTTGACCGATCTCATCGAGTTCAACGAGTCGCACAAGAGCACGGAGATGCCGTACTTTGGACAGGAGATATTCGAGCAGGCGCAGAAGCGCGGACCACTCACTGATGCGAAATACACGAAGGCGCTCGCGAAAGCGCGGCTCGACACGCGTGCGCGAGGGATCGATGCGATCATGAACGCGCACAAGCTCGATGCGCTCGTGGCGCCGACGAATGGGCCGGCGTGGCTGATCGATCTCGTGAACGGTGACGCGGACGGCGGGGGAAGCTCGTCGCCCGCGGCGGAGGCGGGCTATCCGTCGATCACGGTGCCTGCCGGATATGCGTTCGGGCTTCCCGTTGGCATCTCGTTCTTCGGCCGTGCGTGGAGCGAGGCGAAGTTGATTCGCATCGCGTACTCGTTCGAGCAGGCTGCGAACGCACGGCATGCACCCACGTACGGACGCACGGCCGTGCTCTAGCGCTCATCTGCCGCTCGGCGTCGCATCGCTCAGCGCGGGTGCGGAGTCGAGCGGCACGCCATAGTCCAACAGGATTCTGTGAATGGCTGCACGCTCGCGCACGAGGAGTGTGTCGAGCGTGCGCGCGAGCGTCGTGTCGCCGCGGCCCACGCCCATCGCGATGTCGAAGGCGAAGGTCTGCCCGGACCGATCGCGCGCCGGTGTCACCGGCACGAGGGTGAGCGGCGTGCCGGAATGCTTCGCGAAATATCCGGCGAATGGCCCCCACACGATCGCAACGTCGATCTCGCCACGCGCGAGTGCCCGCAGGATCTCCTCCTGCGGATTCGGCTTCGAGAGATCGCCGACGATCGGATAGCCGCGCACGTTGTCGATGATTCCGCGAGCGGCGAGGGCCTGTGCGGGTGGCGTGTTCTGATAATCATCCCCGATCATGTGCACGCCCACCTTGACTGAACGCAGCGCGCTGTCGTCCAGCGAGCGCACGCGCACGCGACTTTTCGTGCGGTACACGATTACGTAGGTCGAGCGATAGTACGGCTTCGTCGTGAGCAGGGGACCAAATCCAGCGGGCACACCCATGTACACATCGCACTCGCCCGCCTTCAGACCTTTGCGAACGAATCCGCGCATCTGCGGGCGCCAGCTGAACTGCACGGTCGTTCCCAGGTCGTGCGCGAGCAGCTCGGCAATGCGGTTCTCGAATCCCTCACGCCGGTCGTTCGAGAAGGGAAGATTGTTCGGATCTGCGCACACGCGGAGCGGGGCGACTTCGCCCAGCTCGCTGTAACGCGCGCCTCCGTGATCGTGTGCGAACGGCACGAGCACCGCGGCAGCGACACAGCGGGTGATCGAGCGCCAGCTCGTGTGACCGGCGTACATTGTTGCTCCCGAGACGGTCTCAATCTTGTATTGCAATGAGCGCACCGCGAGCACGCGGCGTCCGTTCTCACTTGCCTGGAGCTATCGAGCATCATGATGATTTCCGCTGCGCTCCTGTTCGCCGAGTCCGACTTCACAGCCCTCGATGTGCTCCACGAGTACATCGGCTTCGTGGGCGCCTTCTTCATCGTCGGCGCGGCTTCGTTTTATTTCCTGCTCATGCGTCCGGCGCTCGGGACGAACGCCGCCGCGATGACCGCTGCCGCGCGCACCGCCGCGCGCATCGGCTGCGTCGGAGCGCTGCTCCGCCTGCTCGCGCTGGCGATGTCGATCAACTCGGTGATGACCGCGAAGCATCTCTCGCTCGGCGCGGCCCTCGGCGGCCGACCGTCCTCGATCGTCGCCGAGGTGATGACGGTGGTCGCGGTGATCGCGTTCGGCCTCGCGGCAACCGCCGCACGCGAAAGCGCGGTCGCATGGGTGTTCGCCGGGATCGCCACGCTCATCGTGATGCTCGGCGCGCTGGTGACCACCAACATCTCGCGTGTCGTGAACCCGCTGCACGTCTTTGCCGCGTCGATGTGGATCGGCACACTCATCGTGCTCGTCGCAGCCGGGGTCACTGCGGCTCTCGGTGGCACGATGGAGTCGTCCGGCCGCGGGCCGGCGGTCGCGATGCTCGTGAATCGGTTCTCCACGATTGCGCTTTGGAGCGCTGGGCTGCTCGTGCTCACCGGCGTGATCACCGCCTACAAGCACCTGGGACAGGTCTCGGCGCTCTGGACGAGCATTTACGGGAAGACGCTCATCGGCAAGCTCTGTCTCGTTGCCGTGGTGTTCTCGCTCGGCTACTACAACAACCAGCGGCTCAAACCTTCACTCGGCACCGAAGAAGCAGGGCGCCGGCTGGCCCGCTCGGCCACGCTCGAGATCGCGATCGCAGCGATCGTACTGATCGTGACGGCGGTGCTCGTGAATCTCCCCGCGCCGGCGGAGCACATGTAGCGAGCGAAGTGGAGCGGCTAGTGTAACACCACCTTGCTGATCCACGCATCCGCGCGGTAATCGCGCTCCAGCACGCTCGCGACTTTCATGTTGCTGGAGAACGTGATCGCCCGAATGGGACGCGGCGAGTCACCGATCGACTGCATCTGCCCGGGTCCGGTGAGCTTGTAAAAGCTGAGCGACCCCTGCGTGCGCGCAGCGCTCAGCATCACGCCGCCGTCCGCGAGAGGCGTGATGCGGCCGGCTTCCGCGAACATCGATGTCCACTGGGCCGTCGACCCATCGTCGAGCGAAAGCACTCCGACACCGAGCGAGTCGGTCGTGATCTTGTCGGCGCCCAGATAGAACAGCCGATGTCCCGACGGGTCCGGCACGGCCGCGAAGATGAAAGAGTACCAGGCAGGCATTGCGTATTCGCGCTTCTTGCCGGCACGACTCACGATGATCTTGCCGCCGGATGGCGGAACCCATGCCCATCCATCCGGGAGGGCCGCCGCCGAATTGAGGACGGAATCGGGAAGATCCATCTCGTTCCGCACGGCATTGGTGCGGACGTCTACCACCGACAAACGCAGTCCCGATGATGTTTGGCGCCCGACGGCCACCGACACGGAGTCCACCCAATTGGCGAAAACCGGCTTGCCCGCGATGCCGAGCGGCGTCTCGGCCCCGCCACCGAACGGCATGATGGAGAACCGCGCCTCCAGATGTCCATTCCCGATAGGCGACTCCCGACGAACCAGCAGACGCGATCCGTCGGGCGACACGTACGAGTTCACGGGACTCGATGAATTCGCCACACGCCGATCTGCCGGATAAGAGCCTTTCAAGACACTGGCCACGTCGAGATTCCAGATACTGAAATCGTAGGTGCCCTCGTCCATCACCATCCCGGCACCGTCGGCCGTGATCGAGAAGTTGGTGAAGAGCGCGGTCACCATCGTGTCCTGGCGCGTGGCGAGCTTTCCGGTGAGCGGATCGAGCGCGATACGGACGATCGATTCGCCCACGCCGTCGCCCGCCCTCGAGAGCCAGACCGCATCTCGCGCGGCAATACCGCCGCACGTGCATGCATTGATGACGTGATCTGCGACTTTGCCGGTACGATCGATCACTTGCCAGAGACCGTGAGGCGACTGCAGCACCAGCGTGAGGATCCATCCCGTGCCGGGCATCGAGGACAGTGCAGCGACCCCTTCCCCCGGCCCGCGGAGCTTGATGCTGTCGCGTACGACCCCATCCAGCGACGCCACGCCGATCCAGTACACGCTGTCAGGGCGAATCGCCGGTCCGATCAACACCGAGTCTCCGCCCGCATAGAACGTCGCGGCACCTGGCGTGAGAAAGTGCGGCACTCCGCCGAGCGCGGACAGCACGTACGAGCCGAGCTTGTTGTCGAGCGTCCCGTTGAAAATGAGATTGCGCCGATCAGGGCTCCACTCGAGACCATAACCTGACGTCGCACCTTCGAGGACCACGCGTGTCGTGCTGCCACCCACATCCTGCTCGATCACGGAATACTTGCAGCTTCCGGAATCGCAGCGCTTCGTGATGTAGGCGAGCTGCTTTCCGTCTGGTGAGATAGCGGGCACGAGCACGGCGCCGGAGCTCGTGAGCTGCGTGCGCGGACCAAGCGCAGCGACTCCTGCGTGCGGCGCCGGGCGGCCGCGGAAGGCGTAAACACCGCCGGCGGCGACTGCCACGAGAGCAATGATGCCTGCGATGAGCGCGACGCGGCTGCGTGGACGTGAGCCGCTTGCTGGTGCTGATGCCGCAGGGCCCACGGATGCGTCGCTGCCCTTCACCTCGAGCGCGCGGGAGAACTCGCCTGCCGTCGCGAAGCGATCCGCCGGCGTTTTCGCGAGCGCCTTCGCGACTGCCTCATCGATGCTCGGCGGCACGGTGTCGCGCAGCACGCGCAGATGCGTCGGCTTCTCGGTCATGAGCTTCGCGATCATCGACTGCGCGCTCGCGCCGGTGACCGGCGGCTCGCCCGCGAGCATTTCGTAGAGCACGGACGCGAGCGAGTAGACGTCGCTGCGCGCATCGATGCCACGATCGCCAGTCGCCTGCTCGGGGCTCATGTACTGCGGTGTGCCGAGCGAGAGCCCGGTTTGCGTGAGCCGGTTTCCGCCGGCTTCCTTCACGGCGAGCGCGATGCCGAAGTCCGTCAGCATCGCCTCGCCCTCCTGGATCAGGATGTTCTCGGGCTTGATGTCACGATGCACGAGCCCCTGCCGGTGCGCGTAGTCGAGCGCACTCGCGACCTGCTTCGTGATCGTGAGGGCCTCATCGAGCCCAAGCTGCCGCTCGCGATCGAGCTTCGCGCGCAACGATTCCCCGCGCACGAACGGCAACAC
>DASXQD010000322.1:0-11151 GCA_036493195.1 Gemmatimonadaceae bacterium
GTCGAGTCACGTACCAGCGTCCAGGCTCCACGAAGAATGAGGGCGCTCACGATCACCGACGCCACGGTATCGGCGGCCAACCATCCGAAGCGCTGAATGAGGATCGCGGCGATGATCGTACCGACGAAGCCGAGCAGGTCGCCGATGATGTGGAGGTACGCGCCGCGCACATTCAGATTTTCTTCGCCGCGGGGGTGGAGCACCCACGCAGAGATCGCATTGGCGACCAATCCGAGTACCGCGACGCCGAGCATCAGTCCGCTCTGCACGGGCTCCGGAGTACGGAGGCGGTTCACGGCTTCCCAGATGATCCACACCGAGATGAGCAACAGGGTGGCGCCGTTCAGGAACGCGGCCAGGATCTCCAGTCGCAGATATCCATAGGTGCGCTTGTCCGTCTCGGGACGCTGGCTGAACCAGGCGACGAACAGGGAGAGCGCCAGCGCCGCGACGTCGGTGAGCATGTGCCCGGCATCGGCGAGCAGTGCGAGCGAGTTGGCGAGATAGCCGCCCACCGCTTCCGCCACGAGAATGACGGCGGTGATCGCGAGCGCGATGCGCAGCCGGCCAACCGATCCACTTTTCCCGTGCGAGTGAAGATGGCCGGCGTGCGAGTGCCCGTGCGAATGACCGTGCGAGTGGCCGGCGTGACCCGGCCCGTGGGCGTGCGTGTGCGGCATTCGTGAAAGCTTCACCTTCGATGCGGGCACGGCTAGACCTTGTGCCTCGCCGCTCTCATTTCTTCGCGAGCACCAGGGCTTCGGTGAAGCGCGCGCACTCCATGATTGCCTCGATCATGCTCGCGGGGTTCGCGCGATTCTGGCCGGCGATGTCGAGCGCAGTCCCGTGATCCGGCGAGGTTCGCGGAAAAGGCATTCCCAGCGTGACGTTCACCGCGCTTCCGAACGAGGCGACCTTGATGGCGGTCATGCCCACGTCGTGGTAGGGCGCGAGCACGGCATCGAATGCACCCCGCATCGCGCGCACGAACACGGTGTCTGCCGGGAATGGCCCGAGGATGTTGGCCTCGCGCGCGGCCGGAGCGAGCAGTGTGTCATCCTCGGCGCCGAAGCGTCCGCCATCGCCCATGTGCGGGTTGAGCGCGCAGAGCGCGATGCTGGGCTCCGCAATCCCGTAGAGCTGCTGCAGTCCGCGCCGCGTGATCGCTGCGCATTCGACTATCCGCGCGTGCGTGAGCTCGCGATGGACATCGCGCAGCGCGATGTGCGTGGTCACGAGCACGACGCGCAGGCGATCGGACGCGAGCATCATGGCGACGTGCGCTCCGGTGAGCGCCGCGAGCATCTCCGTGTGTCCCGGGAAGTCGTAGCCTCCCGCGAGCAGCGCGTGCTTGTCGATTGGGGCGGTGACGATCCCCTGCACGTCTCCGGCGAGCGCGAGCGCCGTGGCGCGCTCGATCGCGAGCCCGGCGAGGTGCCCCGCCTTCGCGGCGCCGTCGCCGGAATGCCATTCGCCGATTTCTTCGCTCGGTGGCACCACGGTGCCGGACGGGCCGACGATCACCAGCTCCGAGCGCGCGCGAACGCGCGCATCGGCGAGTGCGGCCGCGACGATCTCGGGGCCGATGCCGCGCGGATCGCCGAGGGTGACTGCGAGACGAGCTTTGCTCACTCGGTCACCAGGTCGCTGAGCACGCGATAGAGTGCCTTCGCGTTGGCGCGGCTCACGTTTTTGCCGATATCGGCAACGAGCTCGATCTCGAGCGAGCGATGCGCGTACTCGAGCTTGATCCTGTCACCCGGGCCGACCTCCGCGGATGCCTTCACGCGCTTCCCGTTCACCGTCACCGCTCCGACATCGCACGCTTCCTTTCCCTCGGTGCGACTCTTCACGAGCAGAAGCCGCTTGAGCGCGAGGTCGACGCGCACGGGTCAGATGCGAACGGACACGTAGCTTTCCTTCCGGAGCGAATCGAGATAGCGGCGAATCGCCTTCTCCTGCGCCAGCTGATCGCGGATCTTGTCGCGCCAGTCCGCGACCGTGGGCTCGTGCTCGCCCGCGATCGACGTGATCTGAACGACGAAGAACTTGGGCGTGCCGCGAGTCTTGTCTTCGATCGCGAACGGATCGAGAATGTCGTTCGCCTTGTGCCCGGCGATCGCCGTCTGGTACTCCTGCGGCAGCTGCGCCTGCGGAAACGGCTGCGGAATGGAAGACTCCTCGGATGGGTCGTGATGCTTGACGCGCAGCGTGTCGAAGGGCACCCCCGCACGCCACTGCTTCGCGACATCCGCCGCCTCCGCACGTGCCGCGGTAATGTCCGCGGAGTCGATGGCCGGACGGATCAGGATGTGCCGCCCTTTCACTTCCGCGGGCTGCACACGATCGACTCGAATGAGATGGTAGCCGAACACCGTTTTGATCGGCGGGCTCACGACTCCCGGGCGCAGCGCGAAGTAGACGCGATCGAACTCGGGAACGAAGTCGCCGCGGCGGCGCCAGCCGAGATCGCCACCGAGCTCCTTCGTGCTGGGATCCATCGACTCGCGCTTGGCGATCTGCTCGAAATCTCCGCCCTTCGAGATCTCGACGTAGAGCGACTCGGCCTTCGCGAGCGCCAAGGAATCCTGGCGCGGCGTGGGCTTGGGCGAGACGACGATCTGACGCAGCGTGACCGTAGCCGGCAGTTTCTGCAGCTGGCTCGAGTTTTTGTTGAAGAACTCGTCGACTTCGGCATTCGAGACAGCGGCCGGCGTGATCTTGCCGTCGGTGCGAAGCTTTTCGAAGAGCTTCTGCTGCAGTTGGCTGCGGCGCGATTGATCGGTGAGCCAGCGTCGAAATTCATCGACGGTGCCGAATCCGGACTTCTTGAGCTCGTCGCGGAACTCCTTCTCCGTGGTGAAGCGCGTGCGAATCGTCTGCATGCGCTTGTCCACGTCGGCATTCACGTCGTTGTCGGAGACCTCGACCTTCTCCTCCTTTGCCTTCTGGACGAGCAGCTCCTCATCGATGATGGCGTCGAGGATGCTCCGGAGCATTGCCTGCTGGCTGGCGGAGTCCTCGGGCATCTTCTGTCCGGCCGCGCGCGCCTGAGCGAGGCGCTCCTCCACGTCCGAGCGCAGGATCGGCGTGGTGCCCACGACGGCCACCACCCCGTCGACCGGAGGAGATCCGCCCCGGTCGTTCGCCGCAGCCTGCTGCGCGAGCAAGGGAGCGGCGAGCACGGTCGCGGCCGCGGCCACGAACATCAATGAATGACGCATGCTCACCGTACCCTCGATGCCCTCAGTGGTTCACTCAATTGTGTGGCTTCGGAGGCGCTGGAGCCGGAGCCGGCGGCGCGGCCGGAGCGGGTGCAGGCGCACCCTGCGGCGGCATCTGCATTCCGCCCATCGGAACCTCCGTCGGCGGAGCGTTCTTCGCGCGGAGCGAATCCGATTTGGCCTTGAGCGCCGTGGACGATGTCACCGCCTTGTCCATCGCCGCTACGTTGATGGTGACGGGGTATTTCTGCTTGAGCGTCATCTCGAGCGGCGGTGGCACCTGCACGAACCCCGCCTGCTGCAGCATGAGCTTGTCCAGGTACGCGTTCACGCGGGCGCTGGCGAGCTTTTCGCGCGCGGGAACGGTCTTCGCGCTATCCGCGAGGGACTTTGGACTGATCCCGAGCTGATCCCAGCTCGAGCCGAGCACTTCGGTGAACTTCGTGTGCAGCTCCTTCATCTCATCAGGGGTCAACACGATCTTCGCGCTGTCTGCCTGATGCAGGACGAGCTCGTTGCGCAGCACGTTCTTCGCGAAGCTGAGCACGATGCTGTCCGGCGCGGTCTGCAGGCGCTTGCCCAGATCCTCCCGCTGCTGGAACGCCTCCATCCACTGTGTGAGACGTGCCACCGTGAAGTCGCCAGCCTTGGAGGTCGCGATCACCGTCTTGTCGCCGCGGTGCGCATCGAGATCCTTCGCCGCTTCCTTGATCGTCGCGACGGCGTTCGGCTTGAACTGAATGTTGCCGGCCTCCTCGAGCTTCGAGATGTACACGCTGTCCGCCGCCTGCAGCGCGGGTCCGTTCACGCGCTGGGCGACTTCGGCCGCGACTTCGGGATACGTGGAGCGCCGAATGATGTGGTAGCCGAACTGCGTCTTCACGACCGGTGACACCTGCCCGGGCTTGAGCGCGGAAACGGCCTGCTCGAACTGCGGCACCATCGCTCCCTTCGGAAACACACCGAGATCACCGCCACGCTGCGCTCCGCCTGGCTCCTGGGTGTACTTCTGGGCCATCTGGGTGAAGTTCGACGGCGTCACCTGCGCGCGAACGCCTTCCGCCACCTTGCGAATCGAGTCGCTCTGCGCGGGGGTGGCCCCTTGCGGCACCATGAACAGAATGTGGCGCGCCGCGAGCACGTCGCCGGCGTTGAACTTCGCTTCGGCTCCCGAGGTGTCGATATGGAAGGTCTTGACGACCTCGTCGTGCCACTTGCCGGCGCGCATCTGCGCAATGATCGGCCAGAGGGCATCGTCGATCGTCTTGGGATCGGAGAGCGAATCGTTGTGCGCCGCGGCATCGCCGAGCAGCTGATAGTCGACCCAGACGTTGGTGATCGCTTTCGCGATGTCGGACGTCACCGGTACCTTGGCCTGGCTGAGCAGCGCGGAGAGCCGCTCGACCGTGAGCTCCTGCGAGCCCGCCTTGGCAACGACATCGGAGTGCGAGCCCATCGCCTTCTTGAATCCCTCGCAGGCGACGAGAACGCCGACGATCATGAATATGGCTAAAGAACGTTTCATTGGTCGTGTTTGATTGAGCTGAAGACGAGGGGACCTGCGCGCGGCAGAGGGCCCGGCGTGGTCACGCGTCGCGGGTGGCTCCGCGAAGTACGCGAACGAGCCCGTCGAGAAGCGAAGCGCCGCCGAGGCGCGTGAGCTTGAGCGAGAGCGGATGCGCGCGTCGCACCTCCGCCTGGAATTGCACTTCGTGGAATGCCGACGTGAGCCCCTTCAGTCGGGGGACCGCATCATCGCGAAAGGTAATACGCGCCTCGTCACCGCGCACCAGGATTCCTTCGATGCCCATGGCGCCTCCGCTCACGCGCAGCAGCGCGCTCGCGAGGAACGCGTTGGCCGGGGGCGGCAGCGGCCCGAATCGATCGCGCAGCTCCTCGCGAAGCGCCTCGACCTCCTCCGCCTTTGTGAAGGCCGACAGCCGGCGGTAGACATCGAGCTTCGCCTCCTGGATCGGCACGTACTCGTCCGGGAGAAAGGCCGCAATGTCCATCGACACGTCGGCCGGACGAAGCTTTGGCGCGTTGTCGCCCTTGATCATCCGGTTCACGGTCTCGTCGAGCATCCGCAGGTAGAGCTCGAAGCCCACCGCCTGCACGAAACCCGATTGCTCGGGACCGAGCAGATTGCCCGCGCCGCGCAGCTCGAGATCCTTGAGCGCGACGCGATACCCGGAGCCGAGCTCCGTATGGTGCTCGAGTACCTGCAGCCGTCGCTCGGCGTCCATGTCCACGGCGTCCGGCACGAGCAGATAGCAGTACGCGCGACGATAGGAGCGACCCACCCGGCCGCGGAGCTGGTACAGCTGCGCCAGACCAAAGTGGTCGGCGCGATTGACGAACATCGTGTTCGCGTTGGGGACGTCGAGCCCGGACTCCACGATCATCGTCGACACGAGCACGTCCACTTCTCCGCTCACGAACTTTCGCATCGCTTCCTCGAGATCGCGCTCGCGCATCTGTCCATGCGCGACGGCGATACGCGCGCGCGGGGCGAGGCGCCGCACGTGGTCCGCGATCCCGACGATCGTCTCGATGCGGTTGTGCACGAAGAACACCTGGCCGCCGCGATCGAGCTCGCGCGCGATCCCCTCTTCGATCAGCCCCTCGTCCCAGGGCTCGACGAAGGTGAGCACGGGCGACCGATCGCGCGGCGGCGTGGCAATCACGGTCATGTCGCGGAGACCGGCGAGCGACTGGTGCAGCGTGCGCGGGATCGGCGTTGCGGTGAGCGTGAGCACGTCCGTCTCGAGCTTGAGCTGCTTGAGCCGCTCCTTGTGCTTCACGCCGAATCGGTGCTCTTCGTCCACGATGACGAGGCCCAGGTTTCCGAAATTGACATCGGCGCTCAGCAGCCGGTGCGTGCCGATGATGATGTCCGCCTTCTTCTCGGCGATATCGACCAGCGTGGCGGTCGTTTCCTTGGGGCTCTGGAAGCGCGAGAGCGTGCGCACGGACACCGGAAAATCCGCGAGGCGCTCCGTGAAGGTTCGCCCGTGTTGCTCGGCCAGAATCGTGGTGGGCACGAGCACCGCAACCTGACGCCCGGACTGCACGGCCTTGAAGGCCGCGCGCACGGCGATTTCCGTTTTTCCGTAGCCGACGTCGCCTACGAGCAGGCGATCCATGGGCCGCGTGGACTCCATGTCGGCCTTGACCTCGACGGTCGCCTTGCGCTGGTCGGGCGTGTCCTCGAAGAGAAAGGAAGACTCGAGCTGGCGCTGCCAGGTCGTGTCCGGATACGCCGGGATCTTGTCGGCAACCCGGCGGCGCGCATACAGATCCAGGAGCTCGAGCGTCATCTCCTGCAGCGCGGCGCGCGTCTTGTCGCGCTGCGCCGCCCACCGCTTGCCGCCGAGCTTGTGGAGGCGCGGAGGCGGCGAGTCACTGCCGACATCGTCGGCCGAGCGATAGCGCTCCACCTGATCGATGCGGTAGAGCGGAACGTTGAGCCGGTCGCCGCCCTCGTATTCGATGACCGCGACCTCGATCGTGCTCTCGCGCACGAACACCTGCTCGATGCCGCGATAGATGCCGACGCCGTGCTCGAGATGTACCACGTAGTCACCCGGCTTGAGCGCGGTGATGCTCTCGAGCGATGAGCCCGAGCCGTACCGGCGATGACGGCGGATGCGTCGCTCGCGCCGGAAGATCTCGTGATCGGTGAGGATGCGGAGCCCGGGCTCGGACGCGCGCGCACCGGGAACGATGAAACCGCCATCGACGACTCCCACCGTGAGTGCGGCCGGCGACGGCGCACGCGCATCCTCGTTGAGGATCTCATCGAGGCGCTCGCACTGCCCGACGTTGTCGCAGAGGATGACGGTGGGCGTTCCGTCGGACACGAGTCGGCGCAGCCGCTTGATGTCGCGGTCGACGGCGTCGGGAGGGCGAATCGGAAACACGATGTCAGCGCTGCGCGCCCCGCCGTCGGTGGCAGCATCGCGATGCAGGATCGCGATCCGTCCGAAGCGCGCGAGCTGCTGCTGCGCCTCCTCGGGCGTCTGGAAGAGCTCATCGCGATTGGGCACGTCCTCGCCGCGACGACGTGCGAGATCGATGTGATGCGCGGCCTCGTCCCACGTGCGTCGCATCTCGGAGTCGAGGTGCGAGCGCGACGGCACGACGATCAGCGTGTCCGGCGGGAAGAGATCGGCGACGGTGCCGCGCGACGCGCTTTCGTCGTCCTCGCCCTTTCGCCCGTCTACGGGAAGGATCACGGCGCTCGCCGCATCTCGTGTGGAGCGCTGCGTGGCGAGATCGAAATGGCGAAGCGAGGAGATCTCGTCGCCCCACAGCTCGAGACGCACGGGATTCGCCATCCCGAAGCTGTAAATGTCGACGATGCCCCCACGCACGCTGAACTGCGCGACGTCATCCACGAGCGTGACGCGCTCGAAGCCCACCGATTCGAGATGCGCGATCAGCGCGTCGAGCCGCTGCGTGCTGCCGGGATGCAGCTCGAGTCGCGAGTTGCGCACCGCGGCGGGGAGCCGCGTGCGCTCGAGGATCGCGCGGGCAGTGGTCACGAGCGTGCGCACCTCGCCGCGCGCCACCCGCTCCAGCGTTTCGACGCGCTCGCCCGCGACCTCGAGGTGCGGCTCGACCTCGCCGAATCCCTCGCGCGGCGGATAGAGCGCGACGGCGCCATCGATGGCGAGCGCATCGAGATCCGCGAGCCAGCGCTCGGCTTCGGGCAGCGCCTCGGTGAGGATCACCTGGAATCGCGTGGAGCCGAGCTCGCGGCCGAGGGCGGCGCTGAGCGTCGCGTCGCTCGAGCCCGGGAGCCCGCCAATCGTGAGGGTCTCGCCGAGCGATGGAAGTCTGGAGAGGAGCTCGCGATAGGCCGGAAGCGCGGTGACGGCGTCGAGAAGCTGCGGGAGCGCCATTTACGAAGCTTTCCTGCGGGCCGGAGTGGTGATGAGCGTTTCGACGAGTAACGTGATCGCCGCGATGAGCAGGAGCGGAGCGACGAGCGGGCGTTGGGGTGCAGCGGTGAGCACGCTTGCCCTGAGAACCGTACTGTCGGTGAGCACGTTCGCTGCGCGCGTGCCGAGCTTCTGCGCGAGCGCCTGCGGCGTGAGTCGCGCGAGCTCCGACTCCGACGGCGCGGCGTTGACCACGAGCGCGCCCACTCTGTCGGTGCCGCGCTGATAAAAGTACGTACCGGCGCGCGCGGGAGCGGTGAGCGAATCGCCGCTGAGCGTGGTCGCTCCGCCCTCGGGAAGCTCGAGTGCGTCCGCGCTGGCGGGTCGCGCAACGCGCTCGCCCGGCGCGACCTCGCGCGGAATGCCACCTTCGCCGCTCAGACGCTGCGAGAGCATGTCATCGAGCCAGGGAACGAACGACGCGTGCAGCGGGAACGTGGTCGCGGGCGGGGCGAGCGGAGACGCGACGAGCACGTAGCGCGCGCCCGCGACGATCCACGGTGCGCCACCGGCGGTCGCGATCGTGTCGGTTCTCTCCGCACCCGTGGAGCGTGCGAGCGAGTAGCGAACGCTCGTCGTCACGCCTTCGAGCGCGCGCGTGCTGTCCACGGCGCGCACCACGGACTCGCCGTGCTGCGCGGCGCCGAAGCGCCACGGCACGCCCAGGCGCTCGAGGGCACGGTTGGCCGCACCGAGCTTGATCGGATCCAAAGGTGCGATGAGCAGGGCGGGCAGCTTCGTGGCCTCGTCCGCAGGCACCAGCGCTATCTCGTTGCCGACGCTCGCGCGTCCGCTCTGCACGAGCGCATCGAGAGCGTTGTGCGCGAACGCGCCGGCGAGCGGATGGATGGCGACCGCTGGCGCGGCGCCGATCCACACGGCGAAGTGGCGAACGTCGTCGGCGCGCAGCTCATCGGGCTCGAGCTCCACCGTGCCGGCATTCCAGCCGCGCTCCGGCGGCTCCGCGCGCAGCACGATCTCCTCGTCGCGCGCCGCGATTCCGCGCGCGAGCGTGCGCCCTTCGAGCGTGATGCGGTACGTGGCGGAATCGGACGCAAGCAGGCGCGCACGCACCGCGCCTCGCGGCGTCCATCGCGCCGGAATTGCGCGCACCGCAACCACGGCGTGATTCGCGGGCGCGGGCGCCACGGGCGTGTACGCGTGCAGCGGGATGTCGCCCAGTGCGAGCGGCTCGCCCCAACTCGTGGCCTGGCCGTCGGTGAGCACGGCGATCTCCCTGGCCGGAAGAGCCGCAGCGCGCGCCAGCAGCGCCGCGCGCGACGTCGCTGCGCGAAGATCGCCGGCGCCGCCGAATGGCTCCGTGTGCGCGGCGGCATCGAGCACCGCGTCGCGACTACCGCCGTGCACCACGCCATCCGCGGTCACGAGCCAGAGCCGATCGGAGCGGGAGGCGCGCTGTATGATATCCCGCGCGCGCGCCTGCAGCCGCTGCAGCACCGGGCGTCCGCCCACGACGGCCGACGTGCTGAGCGAGTTGTCGAGCACGATGGCGAGCGCGGTGGGCGCGTGGCCCGCGCCTGCCATGCGGATGATGGGATGTGCGGCGGCGAGCGTGATGAGGAGCACCGCGGCAACGCGCAGAATCATCAGCAGCAGGTTGCGCAGGCGAAGATCTCGGCTGTGCTCGCGCTCCGCGCGCACCAGGTAGCGCACCGCGGGAAACTCGATGCGCGCACCCGCGCGGCGGCGCATGAGATGGATGAGCAGCGGCACGGCGGCAGCGGCGCCGGCGAGCAGCCAGAGCGGCGCGAGAAACCCCACTATGGTGACTCCTGGCGCGCGTGACGCGCGCGGCGGAGCGCGCCCCGAGAGGTCGTAGTCATGGCGATTCCTGCCGCGCGGAGAACGCGCGTCTGAGCGGCACACCGAACGGCGCGTCCGTGATTACCGTCTCGTACGATGCACCGTAGCCCGTGAATGATCGCCGCCACTCGGCCAGCGCCTCGCGTACGGTCGCCTGGTATGCCGCGCGCACATCGGCAACGGTGGTCGCGACCTCGAGACCGCTCTCCGGGTCGACGAAGAGCGCCTCGTTCGACTGCGGCAGGTCGAGCTCCGCGGGGTCGAGCACGTGCAGCACGACCACCTGATGTCCCGCGTTTCTGAGCCCGCGAACGGTGGCCACGACATCCGTGCGATCCATGAGGAGATCGGAGATCAGCACGACCATTCCGCGGCGCGCGATCAGGCGTCCCGCGGCCTCGAGCGCATCCGCTGCGTGGGATGCGCGTCCCGCGCCCGGCTCCTCGAGGGCGGCGATGAGGCGCACCCACTGCCCCGTGCGCACGCGCGGCGGCACCGACGACCGCACCACGTCATCGAAGCGCACGAGCCCGACCGCATCGCGCTGCCGGAGAAAGAGGAGCGCGATCGCCGCCGCAAGGCGCTCGGCGTACGCGAGCTTCGTGAGGCGCGCCGGCGCGCCACTCCAGTCCATCGAGCGACTGACGTCCAGCACGACCGTCGCGCGCAGATTGGTTTCTTCCTCGTACTGCTTCACGGCCCAGCGATCCGCACGTGCCGCGAGCTTCCAATCGACGTGACGAGGCTCATCGCCCGCCTGATACGGACGATGCTCGGCGAACTCCACCGAAAATCCCTTCCGTGGCGAACGATGCAGCCCGGAAAGGAAGCCGTCGACGATCCACCGTGCAGTGACTTCGATCCGACCGAGCGCCGCGATGGTTGCGGGATCGAGCAGATCGGCGCGCGTCGCGCGTGCCGTATCCATTGAAGTGAGGAAGCTAGGCGCCGTCAAAGTCAAATCCAACTGTCGCGTGACCGACGGAGAGGTGTCGAGGCCGTTATATTTTCGGATTCCCCATCCTCACGACCCGGATCACCGTTGAAGCTCGATCACATCCGCAACTTCTGCATCGTCGCGCACATCGACCACGGCAAGTCGACGCTCGCCGACCGGTTGATCGAGGCCACGGGCATGCTGCAGAAGCGCGAGATGA
>DASXQD010000323.1:0-20804 GCA_036493195.1 Gemmatimonadaceae bacterium
TCGTAGGTCCAGCCGACACGCCCGTCATTCCGGTCGCGCTGGGAAAGGGAGAGACTCTGCCATCGGAGGAGCTGCGACTGCGGCACCGCTATCTCGATCTCCGTCGCCCCGAGCTGCAGGCGAACATCGTGCTGCGCCACCGTCTGATGCAGGCGACGCGCGAGCACCTGAGTGAGCGCGGATTTCTCGAGATCGAGACGCCGATTCTTACCAAGCCGACTCCCGAGGGCGCGCGCGATTACCTCGTGCCGAGCCGGGTGAGCGCGGGCGAGTTCTACGCGCTGCCGCAATCGCCGCAGCTCTACAAGCAGCTCCTCATGATCGCCGGCTTCGACCGCTACTTCCAGATCGCGCGCTGCTTCCGCGATGAGGATCTCCGCGCGGATCGGCAGCCGGAGTTCACGCAGATCGACATCGAGGCGTCGTTCATCTCGGCGGAAGACATCTACACGCTCGCCGAGGGACTGCTCGCGGCGCTGTGGCGGGAGGCAGGGATGTCGATTCCCACGCCATTCCCGCGCATGAAGTACGCTGACGCCGTCGAGCGATATGGCACCGATCGGCCGGACCTGCGGTACGGTCTCGCGCTCTTCGATGCGACCGAGATCTTTCGCCAAGTCGACTTCGGAATCACCCGCGGTGCGATCGAGGGCGGCGGCCGCATCCGCGGCCTGCGCATTCCCGGCGGTGCCGCGCTGTCGCGGAAGCAGGTGGATGAGCTCGAAGCGCTGGCGAAGGGCGCGGGCGCGGCGGGAATGCTGCGGCTCAAGCGTGAGAAGGGCGAGCTCACCGGACCGCCGGCGAAATTCTTGTCGGCAGAGCAGGGCGCTGCGCTCGGCATCTCGGAAGGCGAGCTGTGCCTGCTCGTGGCTGCGCGCGACCACGTGTCTTCGCCGGCGCTCGATCGTGTGCGTCAGGAAGCGGCGAGAGTGATGAAGCTCGTACCCGCCAGCACGTTGTCGTTTCTCTGGGTGATCGATTTCCCGTTGTTCGAGAAGGAGCCGGCCGCCGGCACATTGGGTGCGGTGCATCACCCGTTCACCTCGCCGCATCCGGACGACCTCGCGCTCCTCGATTCGGCGCCGGAGAAGGCGCGCGCGCTCGCATACGATGTGGTGCTGAACGGCACCGAGCTCGGGGGTGGTAGCATCCGCATCGCCGATCCCGAAGTACAGCGGCGCGTGTTCAACCTGCTCGCCATCGATGATGCGACGGCGCAGCAGCGATTCGGATTTCTGCTCGAGGGGCTTCGATCGGGCGCGCCGCCGCATGGAGGCATCGCGTTCGGCTTCGACCGGATCGCGATGCTGCTTTCTGGCGCGACGTCATTGCGCGACGTGATTGCGTTCCCGAAGACGACCGCGGCCCGTGCGCTCTTCGAGGGCGCGCCTACACAAGTAGGGGAGGATGATTTGAGGGATCTGCACATTCGATTGGCTCTGAACGGAGACGGCACGCGATGAGTGACGAGCATCTCACACAGCGCCTGAACGCCGAGGGCGCTGACCTGCTCACTCTCGCGGGAGTGAATGATTCCAATCTCATCGCGCTCTCGCGGATCACGGGTGTGCGCGTTTCGCTGCGCGGCGACTCGCTGTCGCTCACCGGTCCCGGCGACGCGGTGGAGCGCGCGACGCCGGTGGCGCAGCGCATGCTCGAGACAGCACGGCAGCAGCTGACGCTCACGCCGGATGACGTGCAGCGGCTGAGCGAGGATCACGGCGACCCGGGCGGCAATGGTGGATCGAATGGAGAGATGCGCCTCGCGCTCCCGGGCACACGTCGAATCATCCAGCCGAAGACGACCGGTCAGGCCGAGTACATGAAGTTGATCGCCGATAACGACATCGTGGTCGGGATCGGGCCGGCCGGAACGGGAAAGACGTATCTCGCGGTCGCGATGGCCGTGGATGCGCTGGCGCGCAAGCGCGTGCGCCGCATCGTGCTCGCGCGCCCCGCCGTCGAGGCGGGCGAGAGTCTCGGCTTTCTCCCCGGTGACATGCAGGCGAAGGTCGATCCGTATCTGCGCCCGTTGTACGATGCGCTCGATGACATGATGCCGGCCGAGCGCGTGCAGAAGGCGCTGGAGTCGCGCACGATCGAGATTGCACCGCTCGCGTACATGCGCGGGCGCACGCTCGCGGACGCATTCGTGATTCTGGACGAGTCGCAGAACGCGACGAACGCGCAGATGAAGATGTTCCTGACGCGACTGGGCGTGAACTCGAAGGCCGTGATCACGGGCGACAAGACGCAGATCGATCTTCCCGGGCGCGAGCAGTCGGGGCTGATCGAGGTCGAGCGCATACTCAAGGGGATCGACGGGATCGGGTTCCATTACCTCAGCGAGGCCGACGTCGTCCGCCACCGTCTGGTGCGGGACATCATCAAGGCGTACGCCCGCGACTCGGGAGTGGAGTAGCCTCGGGCATGGAGGCGCGCATTCGGCATTCGGGCGCCGCGACAATCGCGCCGGACACGGCGGAGACGGGGTTTGCCCTGCACGCGCCGCGCGTCGCGCTCCTGATCGCGGTGGCGCTGGTCACATATCTGCTCTTCCCGACGAGCGCCGCGGTCGATTCACCGATCTTCGAGATCGGCTCGGTCGCAACACAGAACGTGATCGCGCCGTTCGGATTCGCGGTGCCGAAGTCCATTCCGGATCTGCACGAGGAGCGCGAGCAGCTCGCGCGATCGGCGAAACCCATCTTCGTGTATTCGCCCGCCGCGCTCGATTCGTCCCAGCAGCAGCTGACGTCGCTCATGCGCTCGATCGCGGCGGCAGTCGATTCCGCGGGAAAGAAGAACGAGGTGGCGTCCGCGGTGAGCGCGGCCATGGCGCACGGGGTGGCCCTCACTCCGCTGGAAGGTGCGTACCTCGCGCGCTCAGAGCATCGGCGCGCCTTGCAGGACGCCATCCATCGCGCGTATGCTCGATGGCTTCCCGAGGGGATCGCCGCATCGGGTGCGCTCGACAACGTGCAGGGCGAGCTGCTCATCCGCCGCGGCACCGAAGAGCAGAACATGCTCGCCGACAGCGTGCTCACGCTCGGCACTCTGCTACGGCGCGCGCGCTCGTTGGAGCCGGATCCCAGTTCATCGGTGGGGGACGGCTTGTATCTGAAGCTGATTGCGGGGCTGCTCCGTCCGACGATCCTTCCGGATCCTGCGGCGACCGAGCAACGACGCGCGGTTCTGCGCAACTCGGTCGATGTGAACCGCTACATCGTTCGCGCCGGGGAAAAGATCGTCGGAGAGCACGAAGTGGTCGGCCGCGCGGAGTTCGACAAGATGCGTGCGCTTCACGATGCGATGCAGTCGAGCATCGGGGGCGACCGCGGTTTTCGGCGCGTGCTCGGCGGCATCGCGTACAATGCGCTGGTGCTAGCGATCTTCGGGATCGCCGTGCTCGTCTTCCGGCCGGCGCTCTATCGTTCGATGCGCGCGCTGGCCGTGTTCGCCGGCGTATTCACGCTGGTGCTCATCGTGGCGGCGAGTGGCGCGCAGCTGCAGCCGGTGCGGCCGGAGCTCGTGCCCGTAGCGATCGCCGCGATCATCTGCAGCATGCTGTTCGACACGCGCATCAGCATGATTGCCGCGATGATCCTGGCCGTGCTGGTGGGCGGGCAGAGCGTCTATCGCGGAACCAATGCGCTTTTTCTGAATCTCATCGGGGGCGCCGCCGCGGCGCTCAGCATGCGCACGATGCTGCGGCGCGACGAAGCCTATCGCTTCGTGCTCACGATCGGGGCCGCCTATCTGTTCGCCGCCCTCACGCTCGGGCTCACGCTCGGATGGACGACGCGCCAGATCGGCGTGAGCGCGGGATTTGGCCTGCTCAATGCCTTCGTTTCCGTGGTGCTCGCAATGTTCCTCATGCCGCTGGCGGAACGACTCACCGGCGTGACGACGGCGCTCACGCTGGTCGAGTGGTCCGACCTGAATCGACCACTGTTGCGACGACTGAGCCTCGAGGCACCGGGCACGTACGCACACACGATCGCGATGGCCAATCTCGTTGAAGCGGCATGCAACGCGATCGGGGCGAACGGGCTGCTCGGACGCGTGGGTACGTACTATCACGACATCGGCAAGATCGCAAAGCCCCAATACTTCGTGGAGAATCAGGCGGGCGGTCGCAATCCGCACGACGTGCTCAAGCCCGGCACGAGCGCGACCATCATCCGCAATCACATTCAGGAGGGGCTGGATCTCGCCGCCGAATACCATCTCCCCGCTTCGATCTCCGCGTTCATCGCCGAGCATCACGGCACCGGACACATCACCTACTTCGAGGAGAAGGCGCGCGGCGGCGACGGATCGCCCGTCGCGAACGTCGCCGACTACATCTACCCCGGTCCCGTTCCGCAGTCGGCGGAGACGGCGATCTGCATGTTGGCGGATGGCGTCGAGGCATCGGTACGAGTACTGCAGGATCCCACACCGCAGCGGGTGCGCGAAGTGATCGACCACATCGTCAAGCAGCGCATCGACCAGGGGCAGCTCCATGAGGCGCCGCTCACGCTGCACGATCTCGACGTGATCAAGGATGAGTTCGCGCGCGTGTACGCGAGCATGCATCACGCGCGCATCGATTATCCGGCGGCGAGCGGCGGCGTGACCTCCGAGTTCGCATCCGTATGAGCGTGAGTGTGTACGTGTGCGCGCACGATGTTCGAGTTGCGCTGGCTGCTGCGCGAGTGGAGGCGATTGCGCGGGCGACGCTCGCATTCGAGCACGTGCGCGACGCCATGCTCTCCATCACCTTCGTGAGCGATGCCGTCATCGCGCGGCTCAACGCGAAGCATTTGGGCCACCGTGGCGCCACGGACGTGATCTCCTTCGGCTTCAGGAGCCCCGGGAAGCGGGCGCCCGTGATCGGAGACATCTACATCGCGCCGGCCGTTGCGCGCGCCAACGCGCTGAAGCACGGCGTTCCCGTGCGGGAGGAGCTCGCCCGTCTCGTGGTACACGGATCGCTGCACGTGCTCGGCTACGAGCATCCGGACGCGGATGCGCGCACGAACTCACCGATGTGGAAGCGTCAGGAACGAGTGCTGGCGCGCCTGCTGGCCTCCGCATGATCATCGCGTCGATCATCGCCGTGCTGGCTCTCGTGGTGGGCGCCGTGTGTGCGCTCGCCGACGGCGCGCTGCTCACCGCCGGGCGCGAGACACAGACGCCTGAAGGGACCACGCTTCCGCACGGGGACGCCCGCGAGCGAACGCATCGCACGCTCTCGATCACGCGGCTCCTCGCGCAGATCACGAGCGGAGCCGCGTTCGCCATTGCCACGGACGTGTGGGTGCGTCCTGCGCCTGCGGCGGTCGGTCTCGCGCTCGGGGGCGTCGTGCTCATCCTGGTGCTCGGCGAGATTCTTCCGCGCGAAGTGGGCGACATGATCGGCGCACCGGTGCTCGCGCGCTTCGCGCCCTTCCTGTTGCCGCTCGAGCTGTTCATGAAACCGCTCGTGACGACGGGCGCTGCGATAGACGGCATTTTGGCGCGCCTGCTCCCACCTCCACCGCTGCGCGAGGAGCGCGAGGGCACGGCGGCGCCCCTGCGCGATGTCGTGGCACATGGGCCTCAATCGCCGCGCGAGCAGCGTGCCATTCTGCGCCGTGTGTTCTCACTCGGCGAGATCGAGGTCCAGGAAGTGATGGTTCCGCGCGTAGACATCGTCGGCGTCGAGCGCGCTACCCCGTGGTCGGAGGTGGTCGATCGCGTGCGGACCTCCCAGCACGCGCGACTCCCTGTATACGATGACACGCTCGATCACGTCGTCGGCATTCTGTACGCGAAGGATTTGCTCGCTGCGGTGATCGCCGATCAGGAGCCGGCCGCCGGGTGGGCTTCGCTCGTGCGCCCCGCCTCGTTCATTCCGGAGAGCAAAGCGATCGACTCGCAGCTGCGCGACTTCAAGGCCACGCGCACGCACATCGCGATCGTGGTGGACGAGTACGGAGGCACCGCGGGTCTTCTCACCATCGAGGACATTCTCGAGGAAATCGTCGGTGACATTCGTGACGAGAACGATTGGGAGGAGCCGCCGATCGTGGCAGAGGCGAACACGCGCTTCTGGGTGTCCGGGCGGGTCACACTCGATGAGCTCTCCGAAGCACTCGGGGAACAGTTCGAGGACAAGGACATCACGACCGTGGGCGGCCTGATTTTCCAGCGGCTTGGCCGAGTACCACGCGCGGGCGAGACGCTCACGCTGCACGGATTCAGAGTGGTGGTCGAGCGCGTGGTGCGGCGCCGCATCGACCGACTCTACTTCGAGCGTCTGGAGACTGCACACGCGGTGAGCGCACGATGATCTGGGTTCTGGTGCTGCTCCTGCTGATGATGGCGTGGGTCACGGCGGCCGCGACCGCGCTTCGCTCCGCGAGTCGTCTCTGGCTCCGCGACTGGGTCGAGCAGCAGCTCACGGGAAAGGTCACCGCGGAGGCGTACCTCGAGCGACTGCACCAGCTGCTCGCAGCGTCCGGGAGCGCGGCCGCGCTGCTCGCGATTCTGGCGGGGCTCGCAGTCGGCACACGCCCGCAGTCAGATGTGCTGGGAATCATCGCCGAGATCCTCATTTTTGCGCTTGCCGTGCTCGTGTTCGGCCAGTTGCTGCCGCGAGCGATCGCGCGGCGCTGGTCCTCGAAGCTCGTCCCGGTGCTCCTGCCTACGCTGCGCGCCACCTCGGCGCTGCTGTCGCCGGTGGAGAAACTCGCCAGCGCAGTGGCGGCCGCAAGCGCGCGTCCTTCCGGGAACGAGGTGTCCAGACGCGAGGGCTTCGAGGAACTGCTGCGAGAGGGACAGCTGGAAGGGATCGGTGCGACCGAGGAGATCGACATCATCACCGGTGTCGTGCAATTCGGGGAACGCGTGCTGCGCGATGTGATGACACCGCGCACGGCGGTGTTCGCGGTCGATATCGCGCTCTCGCCTCTCGAGATGGCGGCGGTGATCGCGCAGTCGGGATACAGCCGCGTCCCCGTGTATCGCGGCTCGCTCGATGAGATCGTCGGCGTCGTGCACGTGTTCGACGTCTTCCGCGATGGCGGTGAGCGCATGGCGCCGCTCCGCGCCGTGCCGCACGCGCCGGCGACGAAGCGCGTGAGCGAGATGCTGTTCGAGATGCTGCGCGGGCAATTCCACTTCGCCGTCGTCGTCGACGAATTCGGCGGCACGGCCGGCATCGTGACGCTCGAGGATCTACTCGAGGAGCTCGTCGGCGACATCCACGACGAGCACGATGAGCCCGCAATGTCGGATGTGGGACACTCGCGTCACGCGGTGGTGCTCGACGCGAAGATGCCCGCGAACGAAGTCGCCGCGCGATTCGACGCGCAACTTCCCGAGTGGGTGGAAGATCGCTCGCAGCCGCTCGCCGGCCTGATCGTGCGCGCGCTCGGACGCATTCCCGTTGTCGGCGAGCGCTTCGTCCTCGGATCGCTGGAGCTCACGGTCGTACGTGCGACGCCGACGCGCATCCAGCGACTGCTTGCCCAGCGCGTCGATGCGACTGTGCCCGTTCCACTCCGGGCACCGCAGTAGCACGAATGCCCACCGCGACGTCGCCAGCGCACGCGAAGCTCCTCGACGACTTCTCCGCGCGTCGGCCAGCGGCGCTCGCGCGCGCGATCTCGATCGTCGAAAATCGGCGCGATGGCGCGTCGCGATTGCTCGCGTCCCTGCATGCGATGCTCGGCCGTGCGCGCCGCATCGGCATCACCGGTCCTCCGGGTGCGGGAAAGAGCACGCTGACGACACGATTGGCCGAGCAGTATCGAAGAGCAGGGCTGACGGTCGGAATCATCGCGGTCGATCCGACGTCGCCGTTCACGGGAGGCGCGCTGCTCGGCGATCGCATCCGCATGGAGTCTGTTGCACTCGATGACGGAATTTTCATTCGCTCCATGGCCACGCGCGGAGCGCTCGGAGGACTCGCCGCTGCGACGCGCGACGTGTGCGACGTGCTCGATGCGTTCGGCTTCGACCGGCTGCTCGTGGAGACGGTCGGCGTTGGCCAGAGCGAGCTCGATGTGGCGCACACCGCGGACACGAGCGTGCTCGTGATCGTGCCGGAATCCGGAGATTCGATTCAGACGCTCAAGGCGGGGCTCATGGAGGCGGCCGACCTGTTCGTGGTCAACAAGGCGGACCGTCCCGGAGCGGATCGCATGCGCCACGAGATGAAGCTGATGCTCGGCCTTCGCATGGGGCAGTTGTCGCGCAACGTGCCCGCGCACCATGGCGTGGATCTCGCGCGCATGGGCAGGCGCGCACGCGCGGAGCGTGAGGCATCGCGTGAGGAATCGGCGCTCTCGTGGACGCCGCCGGTGCTCGCCACGAACGCCGAGCGCGGCGAGGGTATCGACGAGCTCGCGACGGCACTCGATGCGCACTTTGATTACCTTGAAAAGAGCGGCACGCTCCTGACGCGACGTCGCGGGCGGCTGCGCGATCGTGTGGTGGAGGGCGTGGATCGTGAGCTGCACGATCGCATCTGGAACGATCGTGCGCTCAGCGCGCATCTGGAGGCGCTGCTTCCGGATGTGGAGGAGGGGCGCATGACGCCGCTTGCCGCATCCGAAGAGTTGATCGCGCAGGTCGCGAGGCTGCTTTCCAATTCCCGATCGACGAACAGTGAGAGTGAGGTAGCATGACGACACTCGACCCGCAGATCGATTCGCGCTCGCAGGAAGAAGAGCTCGCCCGCCTTCGCGCGGAGGTCGCCGCGTGGCGGGAGCGCTTTGCGGCGAGCAGCACGCGCGATCTCGCTTTCGTGAACTCGGGCGGCGAGGTGGCGCCGCTGTACACGCCGCTGGACACCCTCGGCGATTCGGACGACTCGCTGCCAGGATTCTTTCCGTACACACGCGGCATCCATCCCACGGGCTATCGCGGACGTCTCTGGACGATGCGGCAGTTTGCCGGATTCGGCAGCGCGCACGACACGAACGCACGCTACAAGTTCCTGCTGGAGCACGGGCAGACCGGACTCTCCGTCGCCTTCGACTTTCCGACGCTCATGGGTTACGACTCGGATCATCCACGCTCCGAGGGCGAAGTCGGCAAGTGCGGTGTGGCGATCTCGAGCCTCGCCGACATGGAGACACTCTTCGAGGGCATTCCGCTCGACAGGGTCTCCACCTCGATGACGATCAACGGCCCAGCGATCATCCTCTACTGCTTCTACATCGCGGCGGCGGAGAAGCAGGGTGTGGATGCGTCGAAGCTGCAAGGCACGATTCAGAACGACATTCTGAAGGAATACATGGCCCAGCACGCATGGGTCTATCCGATCGAGCCCGCGCTTCGCCTGATCGTCGACGGCTTCGAGTGGAGTGCGAAGCACGCCCCGCGCTGGAACACGATCTCGATCTCCGGCTACCACATTCGCGAGGCGGGATCCACGGCTGCGCAGGAGCTCGCCTTCACGCTGGCCGATGGCTTCACGTACGTCGAGCGCGGCGTCGCGCGCGGCCTCGAGATCGACGACTTCGCGCCGCGGCTGTCGTTCTTCTGGGACATCCACAACGACTTCTTCGAGGAGATCGCGAAGTTGCGTGCCGCCCGCCGCATCTGGGCGCGGCACATGCGCGACCGCTTCGGCGCGAAGGATCCACGCTCGTGGGCCATGCGCTTCCACTCGCAGACGGCCGGCGTCACGCTCACCGCAGCGCAGCCCATGAACAACGTCGTTCGCGTCGCCTATCAGGCCATGGCTGCGGCACTCGGCGGCACCCAGTCGCTGCATACGAATTCGATGGACGAGACGCTCGCCCTGCCCACCGAGCATTCGGTGCAGGTCGCGCTCAGAACGCAGCAGATTCTGGCATTCGAGAGCGGCGTGCCGAACGTGATCGATCCGCTGGGTGGGTCACACTATGTGGAGGCGCTCACGGACAAGCTCGAGAGCGAGGCCGAGTCGCTCTTCGAGGAAATCGGCCGTGCCGGTGGCGTGGTGCGTGCGCTCGAGACTGGATGGTTCCAGCGCCGGATTGCCGAATCTGCCGCACGACAGCAGTGGGAGATCGAGCAGCATCGGCGGATCATCGTCGGAGTCAACGATTTCATCGTCGAGAACGACGAGCTCACGATTCCTCTGCTCAAGATCGGAGACACGGAGCGCGAGCAGCGCGCACGACTTGCGTCGCTTCGCGCCACTCGGGACAACGATCTGGTGTCACGACGCCTGGATGCACTCAAGTCGGCCGCGCGCACGACGGAGAACCTGGTACCGCACATTCTCGACTGCGCGCGCGCGTATGCCACGCTCTTCGAGATTCGCGCGGCCATGGAAGAGGTCTTCGGCGCATATCGCGAGCCGGTCTTCTTTTGACGGCTCGCAGGCGCCGCCCGAAGGAGTGGTGGGAATCGTATTTTGATGCGCAGTACCTGCTCGAGTACGAGCCGATCTTCTCTCCGGCGCGCGATCGCGCCGATGTCGCGCGACTGATCGAGATTCTCGGGCTCTCTACCGGCGAGCGCATTCTCGACGTGCCGTGCGGGCAGGGTCGTCACGCGCATCTGCTCGCCGAGGCTGGATTCGATGTGACGGGACTCGACTACTCGCGCCATCTGCTCCAGATGGCGCAAGCGCGCGGCACGGGCCCGCATCTTCGCTACGTTCGAGGAGACATGCGCACGCTGCCCGAGAAATGGACCGGCCGGTTCGCCGCGGTGCTCGATCTGTTCACGAGCTTCGGCTTCTTTCTGGATCCCGCAGACGACAAGCGGGTGATCCACGAATTCGCGCGCGTGCTTCGGCCGAATGGCGTGTTGGTGTGGCACGGCGGGAGCCGCGACGGCGTGATGGCGAAATTCCTCTCGCGCGATTGGTGGAAGTCTTCGAATGGAACGATCGTCGCGCACGAGCGCGACTTCGATCCACTCTCCGGCGTTCTCACCATTCGCTCGCATTGGAGCGGCAAGCGAGCGAGCGGCGAGCGCGAGCATCGCATCCGGCTCTACACGGCCTCGCGGCTGGCGGAGCTCTGCCGGCAAGCGGGGTTGATCGTGGAAGAGGCGTACGATGGATGGAGCAGCGCGCCACTCACCCGGCGCTCATCCGAGATGCTGCTCGTGGCGCGCAAGAGTGAGTTGGCGAGGCAGCCACCCGGTCGATAAGTTGCACTGTCGTTCCGATTGCGAGCGCCACGCGAGCAATCGCCACTCGTTCTCGTGACTCATGCGTCCGATTCGTGTTCTGATCGCCAAACCCGGCCTCGATGGTCACGATCGAGGTGCCAAGGTCGTCGCGGCAGCGCTGCGTGACGCCGGAATGGAGGTCATCTACACGGGGCTGCACCAGACACCCGAGATGATCGCGACGGCCGCCATCCAGGAAGATGTCGATGTCATCGGGCTCTCGATCCTCAGTGGTGCGCACATGACGCTCTTCCCGCGCGTGCTCGCACTCGTGCGCGAGCAGGGACGAGACGACATCCTCATCACCGGCGGCGGCATACTCCCGGCCGAGGACATCGATGCGCTTCAGAAGCAGGGAATCGGCCGCCTCTTCGGACCAGGCACCGCCACGACCGATCTGATCACGTACATCCGCGAGTGGTTCGCCGAGCGCCAGAAGCAGGAGGCGTGATGTCCCGGCTCGGCCAACTCTCCAGCGAAATTCGCGAGCTGGAGTCACGCCTGCGCGAGGGCGGCGGAAGCGCGAAGATCGAGCGCCAGCACGCGCAGGGCAAGCTCACGGCGCGCGAGCGCATCGAGCTCCTGCGCGATCATGAATCGCGCTTCCTCGAGATCGGCCTGCTGCTCGCATACGACAAGTACGACGGTCAGGCGCCGGGCGCCGGCGTCGTCACGGGACTCGCCGTCGTGCACGGGCGCGAGATCGTCGTCGTGGCGAACGATGCGACGGTGAAGGCCGGCTCGTGGTGGCCGGAGACGATTCAAAAGATCCTGCGAGCGCAGGAGATCGCGATGCGGTGTCGGATCCCGATCGTCTATCTCGTCGACTCGTCCGGTGTGAATCTGCCGTATCAGGGCGGCGTTTTCCCGGGGCAGTACGGCGCGAGCCGGATCTTCTACTACAACTCGATCATGCGCCGCTATCTCCGTATTCCGCAGTTCGCGGCGGTGATGGGGCCGTGCATCGCCGGCGGCGCATATCTCCCCGCGCTGTCGGATGTGATCCTGATGGTCGAGGGCACATCGTTCATGGGGCTGGGCGGTCCCAATCTCGTGAAGGGCGCAACCGGACAGGTGATCGACTCCGAGTCGCTCGGCGGCGCGCGCACGCACACGGAGAAGTCCGGCGTCGCGCACTACAACGTTCCCGACGACCAGGCGTGCGTTTCGAAGCTGCGCGAGCTGATCGACAGGCTCCCTCGGGTGGCCACCGCGCTTGCACGGGCGAGCCAGGCGAATGGCGCTGGCGCGCATCCGCCCGCGGATTCGCTCGATGCTCTCCTCCCCGCGGATCATCGCATGTCATACGACATGCATGCGCTGCTCCGCGCCATCGTCGACGACGGCAAGCTCGATGAGATGCAGGAGGGGCTCGCGAAGGAGATGATCTGCGGAGATGCGAGCATCGATGGGATTCCCGTGGGAATCATCGCGAACCAGCGCGGACTCGTGAAAGGGCGAGCGGGCGAGCGCCCGCGCTTCGGCGGCATTATTTACGCGGAGAGCGCGGAGAAGGTGGCGTACTTCATCGATCGCTGCGACCGGCAGGGCATTCCCCTGCTGTTCGTGCAGGACGTGTCGGGATTCATGGTCGGGCCCGAAGCAGAGCACGAGGGAATCATCCGGGCGGGTGCACGATTCGTCGAAGCCATGGCCACCGCGATCGTGCCGAAGATCACGCTCACCGTGAATCACGCCTCGGGCGCCGGCTATTACGCGATGGCCGCACAGGGATTCGATCCGGATTTCATCTTCAGCTGGCCCACGGGACGGATGGGAGTGATGGAAGGAGAGGCCGCGGTGCAGGCCGTGCACGGCCCGTCGCTGGAGTCCAATCGTGGGGGCAAGCTCCCTCCCGAGCTCGAGCGCGCCGTTGGCGAGATGCGCGCGGACTACGACGAGCAGCTCGACGCGCGCTTCGCCGGCGCGCGCGGATTCATCGATGCAATCGTATATCCGGAGGACACGCGCGAGGTGCTCGCGATGGCGCTGCGCGCATCGCTGCACAACCGCGGGCCGCACCTCGGCGCTTTTGCGCTGCCCGCACAGCTCAGCGTGAACGCGTGAGCCGCATCGTTCGCATTGCCGCCGGACAAGGATTCTGGGGCGACTGGCTCGAGGCCCCGCGGCGCCAGGTCGAAGGCGGCCCGATCGATTATCTGATGCTCGACTATCTGGCCGAGGTGACGATGTCGATTCTGCAGAAGCAAATGCAGCGCGATCCGCGCGCGGGATACGCACGCGACTTCATCACGCAGATGGAAGGCGTGCTGCCCACCGCGCTCGAACGGGGAGTTGGTGTGGTCGCGAACGCCGGCGGCGTGAATCCGAGCGGCTGCGCCGACGCGCTGCTCGAGATGGCACGCGGGCTCGCTCATCACGATCGGTTGCGCGTGGGTGTCGTCACGGGCGACGATCTCCTTCCGCGCATCGATGAGCTGATCGCCGCGGGACACGAGCTCGCGCACATGGAGACCGGCGCACCCCTCTCCACTGTGCGCGATCGTGTGCTCTCCGCCAATGCCTACGTTGGCGCCCCTCCTATCATCGACGCGCTCGGGCGCGGCGCGAACGTCGTGATCACTGGTCGCTGTACGGACACCGCGCTGATTCTCGCGCCGTTGATGCATGAATTCGGCTGGGCGGCGGATGACTGGAATCGTCTTGCCTCGGGGATCGTGGCCGGTCACATCGTGGAATGCGGTGCGCAGTCGACCGGCGGTAACTGCGCGTACGACTGGAGCACGATTCCCGATCTAGAGAACGTCGGTTTCCCGATCGTGGAAGTCGCCGAGGACGGCTCGTTCGTGGTCACCAAGCATCCGGGCACCGGCGGTCGCGTGGACGTGCACGGCGTGACGGAGCAGCTCGTGTACGAGATGGGCGATCCGAAGGAATATTTCACGCCGGACGTGATCGCCGACTTCACGACCATCAAGATTTCTGACGATGGAAAGGATCGCGTGCGCGTGTTCGGCGTGCACGGTGCGCCTCCCACGGACAAGCTCAAGGTGTCGATCGCGTATCGCGACGGCTTCAAGGCGGTGGGCACGCTCGTCTACGCATGGCCGGATGCGCTCGCCAAGGCGAAGGAGGCCGATCGCATCATCCGCGCTCGCCTCGACAGACTCGGGCTTCGCTTCGATCTCGTTCACACAGAGTTCGTAGGCGCGACCGCAACGCACGGACCGCTCGCGACGATTCCCGACGAGCTTCCCGAAGTGCAGCTGCGCATCGGCGTGCGCGGGAACGACCGCAAGGCGATCGAGCGCTTCACGCGCGAGATCGCGCCGCTCGTGCTCACGGGCCCACCAGGCGTCACCGGCTATGCCGGGGGCCGTCCCAAGGTAGAGGAAGTCGTCGCGTACTGGCCCGCGCTCGTGGACAAGAGCGTGATTCGGCCGAGCGTGAGCATTCTGTCCACATGAAAGTCCGCCTGCTCGACATCGCGCACGCGCGCTCGGGAGACAAGGGCGACACCGCCAACGTCGGACTCATAGCGCTGCGCAACGAGTGGTATCCCATTCTCGTGCGGTACGTGACCCGGGACCGAGTGACCGAACACTTTGCGAAGGTGATCAAAGGCTCGGTGGAGCGCTTCGAGCTCCCCAATCTCTTCGCGCTGAATTTTCTTCTCCACGGTGCACTCGGCGGCGGCGGCACCGTGACGCTCCGCACGGACGCACAGGCGAAGGTCTATTCCTCGGCGATGCTCCGGATGGTGATCGATGTGCCGGACGCGGAGGCGCGCGCTGCCGGGCTGCCGGAGAGCGGGACATGATGCGCATTCGGGTCGAGCGCACCGGTACGGCAGGTCGCATCACGCTCGCTCGCCCGGAGAAGAAGAACGCGCTCGACTACACGGCGGCGCGGGAGCTGCGCGAGGCGCTTCGCGAATTCGCCGCCGATGCGGAACTGCGCGTCGTGCTCGTCGCGGCGGATGGCGCCGATTTCTGCGCGGGTGCGGATCTCGCCGCACTGCACGCGCTGCTCGATGCGAGCAAGAGCGAGCAGCTGAAGGACGCCGAGGCGCTCGGCGATGTCTTTCGTGTGTTGCGCGAGATGCCGCAGGTGGTCGTGGCCGCGGTTCGCGGACGTGCGCTCGCGGGCGGCGCGGGGCTCGCGACCGCCTGCGACATCGTGATCGCGGAGGAAGGCGCGCGCTTCGGCTATCCGGAAGTGCGCGTGGGATTCGTGCCGGCCATGGTCATGGCGCTCCTGCGGCGGCAAATCGGAGAGAAGCGCGCGTTCGAGCTCGTGGCGACCGGAAGGCAGGTGCGCGCGAGCGAGGCCCTCGCGCTTGGGTTGGTCAGCCGCGTTACGAGCGCCGAAGAGTTCGGCGCAGCCGTGGAGCAACTCGTGAGCGAGCTGGGCGCAATGCCGGCCCGTGCGTTACGGTCCACGAAACAGCTCTTTTATTCGCTCGATGCTACCACTTTCGAGGATGGCATTGCGCAGGCAGTGCGCATCAATGTGGAAGCGCGGGCTACGGCCGAGTTCCGGGAAGGCGTTCGGCGCTTTGCTCCCGGCAAGGAGAAGCCGTGAGGCCGGTCGACCAGCTCAAGTTCACGATTCTCGTGATCGCAATCGCGATCTGGGCCTGGGGCGCTAAGACGGGCAATCACACCTTCATGCTGGTGGGAATCGGCTTCGTCATAGTCGCGTTCGCTTTGAGACTTATTCCCCGCAAGCCAAACAGTAACGGCGAATAGGAGCGCGTAAATAAGAAAATTATAACTTTTGCGCCGCTAACGTTTCCTCGTATCGTACGCAACCTTACGCATGTTTCCGACGCGTCAGCATCGCGATCGCTGCCGAGCGCGTGCCTTCGATGCCTCAACGGGGAGCATGTCACCGATGAAACGCCAGCGTCGCCTAATTCCAGCGGACATCCGTCCTGCCGAAAGCGACCGTGACATATTGGATCAGTACTTCGCAGAGGTCAGTCGCTTTCCGCTGCTGACCGCGGACGGCGAGAAGGTACTCGCGCGACGCATTCGATCCGGCGATCAGGACGCGATGGAGGAGCTCGTGCGCCGCAATCTGCGGTTCGTCGTCTCCGTCGCCAAGAAATATCAAAATCGCGGAATGCCGCTCATCGATCTGATCGGCGAAGGCAATGTCGGACTCATGACCGCGGCTCGAAAATTCGATCCCGATCAGGGCGTGAAGTTCATCTCCTACGCCGTCTGGTGGATTCGCCAGGCGATCCTCGCCGCACTCGCACGCCAGGGCCGGACAGTGCGCGTTCCACTCAATCGCACGGCGGATCTCTCGCGCGTGATCAAGGCCATCGCGATGCTGCGCGAGAAGCTCACCCGCGAGCCCACACCGCTCGAGATCTCGCACGTCACCGGCATCTCCACCGAGATCGTGGGCGCGCTGTCGACGCTCAACTCGGCCGACGTGCGTCTCGATGCATCGATCGGCAAGGACTCGGATCGCGCGCTGATCGAGCGCTTCGCGGCCGAAGACGGGGCAACGCCTGAGGGACAGCTTCTCGAGCAGTTCAAGTCGCACGAAGTCGAGCGTGCACTCCTCACCCTGCCGGCGCGCGATGCCAAGATTCTCCGCCTGTACTTCGGGCTCGAGGCGGACCGCGAGCACACGCTGGACGAGATCGGGAAGATGCTCGGCGTCACTCGCGAGCGCGTGCGCCAGCTGCGCGATCGCGCGCTCAAGCGCCTGCGGCAGGGGGCGATCGGAGAAGTACTGAGAGATCTGTCGGCCGCCTGATCCGGCGTGGGCAACGGGGCAGCGAGGCGGTAACTTTCCGTACTCATGCCTCCGCGCCCTGTTCCCGAGCTTCTCTCTCCCGCCGGCTCGCTCGACGCCGCGCGGGCCGCGATCGCCAATGGCGCCGACGCGATCTATCTGGGCGCCGAGCGGTTCAACGCGCGCGATGATGGCGCGCAGCTCACGCTCGACGAGCTGGATCAGGCGTGCCGGCTCGCGCATTCGCGCGGCGCGCGCGTCTATCTCACACTGAACACCCTCATCAAGCCTGTCGAGCTCGCGGACGCACTCACGCTGCTCGGCGAATGCCTCGACCGCGGCATCGATGCGGTGATCGTGCAGGACCTCGGGCTGGTGCGCCTGATCAAGCGCGTGTACCCGATGCTCGAGATCCACGGCTCGACGCAGATGACGGTGCACGACGCCGCGGGCGCCGCAGTGCTCGAGCATCTCGGTGTGCACCGCGTGGTGCTCGCGCGCGAGAACACGATGGAAGACATTCGCGCCATTCGTTCGGCGGTGCCGGGGCTGGCGCTCGAATCCTTCGTGCACGGCGCGCTCTGCATCTCGTACTCCGGACAGTGCCTCATGTCCGGCATGATCTCCGAGCGGAGCGCGAATCGTGGCTCATGTGCGCAGTCCTGTCGAAAGGATTACTCGCTGAGCGACAGCGCCACGGGCGAGACGCTGGACACCGGCTTTCTGATCTCCGCCCGCGATCTCGCCGCGCACGAGCATCTCGAGGATCTCGCGGAAGCCGGCATCCGCACGCTCAAGGTGGAAGGCCGCAAGAAGAAGCCGGAGTACGTCGCAACGGTTACACGCAGCTATCGGGCGTTCCTCGATCAGGTCGCGAGGGGTGAGCACGTGCAGCCGCTCGCGCATGCCGGAGACCTCGTTCAGATCTTCAGCCGCGGATTCACTGGCGGCATGTACGGCGGACGCGCAGGGCGCGACTACATCACCCGCGATCAGCCGGACAATCGCGGCGTGGACATGGGCGTCGTCACGGGCTGGTCGCGCGGCGGCCTGTTCGTCGAGCTTTCGATGCCGCTCGAGAGCGGCGACGGAATCGCACTCGAGCCGCCACCTGGAGAGCAGGGGAGCGTCACCGGCTTTTCGGTGACATCGGTGCGCACGTTGTCATCGCGCGATGGAATCACGCGGCAGGTGATCGATGCGCGAATGCCGGTGCCGAATGGATGGCGCGTGATTCGCACGTCACACGCGGCGCTGCTCGCGCGCGCTCGCGAGAGCTTTGCGGCGCTCGCCGCACCTGCCCGCGGTCGCAAGACTCGCGTGGACGTGCGCGCGTTCGGATCGGCAGGGTCCCCGCTCGAGCTGCTCTTCGCTGCGGACGGCGAGGAGGTAGACGTGGGCACGGAGATCACGCTCGTCCCCGCGGCGAAGCGCGCGCTCGATCAGACACAGCTTCGCGAGCAGCTCGGCCGGATGGGCGAAACTCCATTCGCGCTCGGCGCGATCGACGATCGCGCGCTCGCGGCGGGTTTGTTCATTCCGGTGAGCGAGATCAATGGTCTCCGACAGCGTGCGATCGAGCAGCTGCTCGTGCGGCGCGACTGGGCGCGCCAGTCGCTGCAGGCCGAGCGCGCGGCTGCCATCGAGACCGCCATCGCAGCGCACGAGATCGAGCTGCGCCGCGCATACGTCACGCACGCGAGTCGTGGCGTGCTGGAGCTCAGCACGTCCCACGAGGCTTCGTTCGTGCTCGCGGCCGATGTCTGTCGCATCGAGGATGCGTACACCGCGGCCAATTCCGGCGCGACGGAGATCGCGCTCGACCCGTTCCTTCGGCATCCGCTTCCACCCGTCACACGCGTTGCCGCACTCGCGAGCGTGCTGGCCGAACGCGGCATCACGTTTCGCCTGCGTACGCCCACGATCGTGCGCCCCGCCGAGCGAAAGCACCTCGACAAATGGCTCGCGCTCGGCACTCCGATTCTGACGGGACATCTCGGGCTGTTGGCCGAGCTCGCGCGCGAGGGCAGGGATGTCGTGGGCGATTACGCGCTAAACTGTTTCAATCAGCACACCGCGAGCGAGCTCTTCTCGCTGGGTGCGACGAGGCTGGTGCTCTCGGTCGAGCTCACGAGCGATGAGATCGCGGCGGTCACCGCTCCGCGCGAGGGCCGCGGCTTCGAGACGCTGATCTATGGTCGGCCCGAGGGTATGACGATCGAGCATTGCGTGCTCTCGGCCGCGTTCGATCGCGAGCCCACGACGTGCCGCGATCTGTGTGTGCGCGATCATCCGCTCGTGCAGATCACAGATCCTGCCGGCTACACGTTCGCGGTCGCCACCGATTCTGCGTGTCGGAATCGGCTGCTCCATTCGCGCCCGATCGAGGGCTCCGAATTCCTTCCGCGACTCTGGTCCACGGGCATTCGGGGCTATCGCATGCTGTTCAATCTTCCTGGTGACCCTGTGGGCGAGATCACCCGTCGATATCGCGAAGCGCTCGAGGCGCTCGCCGAGGGTGCTGCGCCGCCCGACGAAAATGTGCGCGCGCTCGTGGGCTCGGCTTTCACGCGCGGACACTTCGCGCGCGCCGTTTGACGCTTCGCTGGGCGGTTGTTCGATGACTGTCACACGATTCGCCGTACGCAGGCTTCGCGAATGAGCGCGTCCTTCACGATAGGAGATGCGCGAGAGCTGCTGCGCTCGCGCTTCGGCTACCCCGACTTCCGCCCCGGACAGGAGCGCGCCGTCGAGGCGGTCTTGCAGAAGCGCGACACGCTCGTGATTCTGCCCACGGGTGGTGGAAAGTCGCTGTGCTTCCAGGTGCCCGCGCTCATGCTCCCGGGGCTCACGGTCGTGATCTCGCCCCTCATCTCGCTGATGAAGGATCAGGTCGATGCGCTCACCGCGCGCAATCTGCCGGCCACCTTCATCAACTCCTCGCTCACGGGCGCCGAAGTATCGAGCAGGCTGGCGCGGGCGGAGCGAGGGGAAATCAAGCTGCTCTACGTGGCACCGGAACGATTCGACGTGGGCAGCACGGCCGAGCGGCTGCGCGCAATCGGCGTATCCCTGCTCGCAGTGGATGAGGCGCACTGCATCAGCGAGTGGGGGCACGACTTCCGGCCGAGTTACCTGCGCATCCGCGACGTACGCGAGCGGCTCGGCACGCCCCCCACCATTGCGCTGACGGCCACCGCCACCGGCGATGTGCGCACGGATATCGTCCGCCAGCTGCAGCTGAACTCGCCCGAGACCATCGTCACCGGATTCGATCGCAAGAATCTCTCGTACTCGGTCGTCCGGACGCGAACGGAAGCGGACAAGGATGCAGCCCTCATTCAGGCGCTGGAGTCCCAGCCGGGACTCGCTGTCGTGTACGCATCCACGCGCAAGGCCGTCGAGCGCATCACGCAGGTGCTCGAGCGCGCGCGCATTCCCGCCGTGGGCTACCACGCGGGACTCGATGACGAGCATCGACGCGAGGTGCAGGACGCCTTCATGCGCGACAATGTCCGCGCGATCGTCGCCACGAACGCGTTCGGCATGGGCATCGACAAGCCGAACGTGCGGCTCGTCATCCACCACGCGATGCCCGGCACGCTCGAGGCCTACTACCAGGAAGCCGGACGTGCCGGCCGCGATGGCCTGCCATCTGTGTGCGTTCTGTTACACGCCTTCTCGGATCGCTTCACACACGAGTTCTTTATCAAGACGGCGCATCCGGACCGCGCCACGGTGGAGCGGGTATACAACGAGATCGTGCGCGCCGCAGATGGAAATGGTCTCGCGCGCCTCAGCGCGGCGGACATCTCCTCGGCTGCACGGGGACAGCTCAAGGAGCGGGAAGTGGAATCGGCACTTCGCATCCTCACGCACTCGGGCTCCGTGATGATCGAGCTCGCGAGCGCAACGCAACTCTTCGTTCGGCTCCTTGCCAC
>DASXQD010000324.1:0-2031 GCA_036493195.1 Gemmatimonadaceae bacterium
GCATCCCGACCACAACCTCGGAAACAGCATCTACCGCGCGGAATTTCCCGGTGTGCGAATCATCGGGACGTCGGCCACGCGGGCCGGCATTCTCGAGCGCGTGCCGACGTATTTCGGACAGATGAGGGGCTTCGCGGAAAACGATTCGCTCATGAAGCTGCGGCTCTCGACGGGCCGGATGCGCGACGGCAGCAAGATGCCCGACAACGTGAGGCAGGTGTGGACACTCGTGGTGAGAGACTACGCCGAGTTCATGCCGGAGGTGTTGCAGGCCAAGCCCTCGGCCCCCGATCTCATCTCCGACGACAGCCTCACCGTGTTCCTCGGCACCCGGCGCGTGAACATCGTGAGTCCGGGGCGAGGCAACACCGCCGGCGACACGTACATCTTCTTGCCCGATGAGCGCGTGCTCCTCACGGGCGACCTGGTCACCGTTCCCGGTCCGTTCCCGAGCACATCGTATTTCGCGGACTGGATTCGCGATCTCGACGAGCTGAAGGCGCTCCATGCGTCCGTGATCGTGCCGGGGCACGGCGACGTGCAGCACGACTACGCATACATCGACATGGTCCGCGAGCTGCTGGCGTTCACGCGCGATCGGGCGCGCGACGCCGTGCTGCGAGGAGTACCGCTGGACTCTCTGCAGAAACAGATCGACTTCGAGCCGTTCATCAAGCACTTCACCAACGGCGATGTCGTGCGGACGGATGCCTTCAAGAGCTTCTACCCCGTGCCCGCCGTCATGCGCGCGTACGAAGAGGCCAGCTTCGAGATTCAGGGGGCAATTCCGAAGCCGGGGGAATAGCCGAAGTAAACGCGTGCGGCGATGATGGCATCTTTGCGATATGAGCCTCTCTGCACCGCCTGATCCGCCGGAAAGCCCCGCAGCGGTATCGAGTCCGACGTGGGGAGAGCTCGAGCGGCTGCTCGCCCGGTGGCGCGCCGGCGATCCGGCGTCGCTCGATCTGCTGCTCGCGCGAGTTCACCCGATGCTCTATCGCTGGGCTCTCGCGAACGCGACCGACATCGATGATGCGGATGACATCGCGCAGCAGGCACTGGTCGCCGTCCACAGAAAGATCGGACAGTTCCGAAGTGAGTCGCCGCTCGCGGTCTGGCTCTACCGCCTCACCACACGCACCGCGGCGCAGCGTCGCCGCACCTTTGCGCGACGAAAGGCGCTCGATGTGCGCGCGCACGCAGAGGTCGCACGACGCGTGTACGAGACCGATCCCGGGGGCCGCGTTGATCGCGACCGTCTCACGGCGCTCGTGCGCCAATGCTACGATCGGCTTCCGCCGCAGCAGCGCGCCGCGCTGTCACTGGTTGATCTGGAGGGCTACACGCCGGCCGAGGCCGCGGAGCTGATGGAGCTCGCCCCCGTCACGCTGCGCGCAAATCTGTTCAAGGCGCGATCGAGTGTGCGGCGCCAGATATTCACCCTCTCGCCGGCACTGGCCGAGCGATTTGCGCGGGTGTCGGATCCAGCACAACTCGTAAGCGCGACACAACCGATTACTGCGCGGGAAGTCACATGACGTACGACGTAGAAGAGCAGCTCCTCATTGGCTCAGTCGACGAAATCCGGGAGCTCAGCCGCCGTTCCGGCGACGAGATGCAGCTGGATCCGCTCATGCGCGAAGCGGCGGAGCTCTGCGTGCAGTCGCAGGTCGAGCTCGCGGGCGCACTCGCCGCGGAGCTTCCGCGGACGCTTACCGCGGTGGTGCTCGCGCGATACCGGCGTCGATGGAAGTGGCGATTGCTGGTGTGCGGAATCTTCGTGCCGCTTGCCGTGCTGGCGTTGATACTCTCCGGCACTGCGATCGCGGCGCTCGTCACGGCGTTCCTGTGGCCGTGACGGTGAGCCGCAGTCACTTGCGAATGAGCACGACGCCCGCGAGCAACAGCACTGCGCCAACGACACGGATCGCATCGATGGGATGCTTCGTCAGCCCCAGCAACCCGAAGTGATCGAATGTGAAGGAGGTCAGCATCTCTCCCGCGACGATCAACGCGATGGATGTGGCCGCA
>DASXQD010000325.1:0-5115 GCA_036493195.1 Gemmatimonadaceae bacterium
TCAAGTACAAGGAAGACGTGGCGGAAACGTGCGGTACGCTCGAAAAGAACTACCCGACGGACAAGGACGTTCACAAGGCGTGTGAGGGAGTGAAGCCCGTGATGGTGGCGGACAGCACGGTGAAGCCAGCTCCTGGTGCGGTGACAAGGCCGGCGACCGTGGCGAATCCGCCGGTGCCTGTTGCGCCGACGTCGCCCACGCCGGCGCCAAGTCCTGGCGCGCCCGCGCCGGCGACCACTCCCCCAAGAGGCTGAGCCGACCGTGCGCCTCGGCGTCCTGGGCGGGACGTTCGATCCTCCGCACATCGGTCATTTGCTCGCCGCCAGCGACGCATTCGAGGCGCTCGCGCTCGACAAGCTTCTCTTCGTCCCGGCAAAGGTACCGCCCTTCAAGTCGCGCACGGTGCAGGCATCGGCGGACCAGCGACAGCGCATGCTCGAGCTCACCCTCGGTGATGATCCTCGCTTCGAGGCCAGCCGCATCGAACTGGATCGGGACGGGTTATCTTTCACGGTTGATACCCTCGAGGCCCTCGAGACGGAAACGCCCGGGGTTTCGCTGTTCATGCTCATCGGCGAAGACCTCGCCACGCAGATAGCGAGTTGGCGCGATGCAGCACGCATCGCCGATCTGGCGACGATCGTCGTTCTGGTGCGCGCGACGCTGGAAACCGGGAGTGCGCTCGAATCGACGCTGCCGATGACCAGGCTGACGACGCGGCGCATCGAGCTCTCGTCCACGGAGATTCGCGAGCGAGTGAAGACCGGGCGTCCGATTCGTGGATTCGTGACCGATGCCGTAGCCGCGTTCGTCCACGCGGCCGGCTTGTACCGATAGAGGCAACTGATGCTCAAGAAAATCGCGACAACACTGTTCGGCACGAGGCACGCGCGCGAGATGAAGCGCGTCCAGCCGATCGTCGATGCGATCAATCAGGAATACGAGCGGCTCCACTCCGTATCCGAGGAGGAGCTTCGTGCGCAGACCGCGAAGCTGCGCGCCATCGTCGCCGAGCGCGCCAAGCCGCTCGAGGACAAGATCGCGGCGCTGCGCGAAGCGAAGCACTCGGCTCCTGATGCATCCGAGCGCGAGCGCATCGATCGCGAGATCAGCGGCGCGGACGGCAAGGGCGGGCTCGAGGAGGAGCTTCGAGAGTCGATCGCCGAGTCGCTCGACGAGATCCTTCCCGAGGCGTTCGCGACGGTGCGCGAGGGCGCGCGCCGGCTCCTCGGCACCGTGGCGATGGTGGCCGGACACGAAACGCCATGGACGATGGTGCACTACGATGTGCAGCTCATCGGTGGCATCGAGCTGCACTTCGGCAAGATCGCGGAGATGGCGACGGGTGAGGGCAAGACACTCGTAGCGACGCTGCCGCTGTATCTCAATGCGCTCGCAGGGCGCGGTGCGCATCTCGTCACCGTCAACAACTATCTCGCCCGCCGTGACTCACAGTGGATGGGTCACCTGTACAGCTATCTCGGCCTCACCGTCGGCTGCATCGACGACACGGAGCCGAACACGGAAGAGCGCAAGGCCGCCTATCTCGCCGACATCACGTACGGCACCAACAACGAGTTCGGCTTCGACTATCTCCGCGACAACATGGTCGTCTCGCTCGATCAGCGCGTGCAGCGCCCGCACTGGTATGCGATCGTGGACGAGGTCGACTCCGTGCTCATCGATGAGGCGCGCACGCCGCTCATCATCTCGGGACCAGTCGGCGACGAGAGCGATCTGCAGTATCGCGAGTACAACGCGACCGTCGCGCGCGTCGTGCGTGCGCAGTCGGATGACGCGAATCGCCTCGTCGCGGAGGGCGAGGCCGCGATGGCGGCCGGCGAGACGGATACTGCAGGGCTGCGCTTCTATCAGGCGCAGCTCGGCGCGCCGAAGAACAAACGACTCCTCAAGGCGCTTCAGGAGCCGGGCGTCAAGCAGCTTGTGCAGCGGATGGAGCTGGACCACATCTCCGACCGCAAACAGCCCGCGGCGAAGCAGCAGTTCCGCGACATCGAGGAGCGGCTGCTGTTCGTGCTCGATGAGCGCGGCCACACGGTGCACCTCACCGATCGCGGCGCGGATCTCATGTCGCCCGGTGATCCCGATGCCTTCCTTCTCCCGGACATCTCGGAGGAGGTGCATCGCATCGATCACGACGCATCGCTCGCGCCGCAGGAGAAGCTCGACGCGCGCGCGGCCATCGAGCGCGCGTATGCCGAGCGCAGCGAGCGGCTGAACATCGTGCATCAACTGCTGCGCGCGCACGCGCTCTACGAAAAGGACGTGAACTACGTCGTGCAGGACGGGCAGGTGCTCATCGTGGATGAGTTCACCGGCCGCACGATGCCGGGCCGTCGCTGGTCCGAGGGATTGCACCAGGCGGTCGAAGCCAAGGAAGGGGTGCAGGTGAAGGGCGAGACCCAGACCATGGCGACGATCACCATTCAGAACTATTTCCGCATGTACGAGAAGCTCTCGGGCATGACGGGTACGGCCGAAACGGAGGAGACGGAGTTCCACGACATCTACAAGCTCGACGTCGCGGTGATTCCGACGAACAAGCCCGTGGTCCGCGACGACCGTCAGGACTGGATCTATCGCACGCGCCGCGAGAAGTACAACGCGATTCTCGAGGAGACGCAGCGTCTCCACAATCTGGGCTATCCGGTGCTCGTGGGTACGGTGAACGTCGACGTGTCGGAGACGCTCGCGCGCATGTTCCAGCGCGCCGGGATCAGACACAACGTGCTCAACGCGAAGTACCACCAGCGCGAGGCCGAGATCGTGGCCGAGGCGGGACAGCCGGGCGCGGTGACGATCGCGACGAACATGGCCGGCCGTGGAACCGACATCAAGCTGGGCGAAGGTGTCACGGAGTCGAAGGCATCGAAGGTCAAGGACCCCGATGGGAAGGAGCTCGAGGTCATGGAGGACGGCGGCCTGCACATCATCGGATCCGAGCGTCACGAGTCGCGGCGCATCGACCGCCAGCTGCGCGGACGTTCGGGCCGCCAGGGCGATCCGGGCGCCACACAGTTCTTCCTCTCGCTCGAGGATGATCTGATGCGTCTCTTCGGCTCCGAGCGCATCGCGAAGCTCATGGACAGGCTCGGCGCGCAGGAAGGCGAGGTGCTCGCGCATCCGCTCATCACGCGCTCGATCGAGCAGGCGCAGAAGCGAGTCGAGCTGCAGAACTTCCAGGCACGCAAGCGGCTGCTCGAATACGACGATGTGATGAATCAGCAGCGCGAGGTGATCTACTCGCTGCGCGCCTTCGCGCTGGAGGGTGGTGAGGAGCTCAAGGGCGAAGCGCTCAAGATGGTGGAGCGGGCGATCGAGCGTCGCGTGGAGCAATCACTCGAAGGCTACGATTCCGAGAGCGACTGGGATTTCGCGGTGCTGCGCCAGGACCTTCTGATGCACTATCTCCTCTTCGTGCCGGAGCTCGAGGAGGGTGCGGCAGAGAAGCCGGGAACGATCGCGGAGACGAAGGAGAAGGCGCGCGCGGCCGCCAACGCGGCGTTCATCGCGAAGCTGGCGTCGCTCGATATCTACTCCGACGCGCTGCTGTCGCGCGTGATGCTGCACGTACTGGACGAGAAGTGGAAGGATCATCTCTACGATCTCGATCAGCTCCGCAACGCGATCCACTATCGGTCGTGGGGGCAGAAGGATCCGCTCGTCGAGTACAAGCAGGAGGCGTACACGATGTTCGTGGACCTCATGTCCGACCTCTACAACACCTTCGCCGAGCGGTTTCTGCGCGCGCAGATCGTGATCGAGCCGCCGCAAGGCGCTCCGGGCGATGGTGACGGCTCGAATGGTCGCAGGGGACCTCGTGCTCCGGCTCCGTCCGCTCCGACGCGCCGCTACAACGCGCTCGGCATTCTCGAAGAAGTGCCGTCTAGCGATGGCGGCTCGGATGTGGCGGTCGCGCCGGGAGAGCCAGAGGGCAACGTGGACATCGGCCCGGACGAGGCACCCAAGCGCGACGTCGCGGCGCGGAAGGATGTGCGGATCGTCGGCGCGGGGCGCGGCATAAACGGGCTGTCCTCCAAGCCGGCGGCCAACACGGACTGGTCCAGTGTCGGGCGCAACGATCCGTGCCCGTGCGGCTCGGGGAAGAAGTTCAAGAAGTGCCACGGAGCGACGGTCTAGACGCCGGCCGTCGTGGCGGCGCTTTCGCCGGCGTTGAATGGAACCGATGTCTCTCCTCAGGCGCGCGTGGCTATCTAGGGCGCGCGGTCGTTGTCGGGCCGCTCCCTTCTCGAGGAGTGATCGCCCGTGCCGCGTTCCGCTGGCCACGTCTCCGCCGTTCCGTTAAGTATCAGAGAGCTTCCCCGGTCCGAACGGCCGCGCGAGCGATTGCGTGACCTCGGGGCCGCATCGCTGAGCGCGGCCGAGTTGATCGCAATCATCGTTGGAACGGGCGGCACGGGCAGATCCGCGATCGCCGTTGGACAGTCCATTCTCGAATCTGCGGGCGGATCGCTTCGCCGGATCGCCGCGCAGCCAGTCGCATCGCTCACCCTGACGCGTGGAGTGGGCTCGGCCCGCGCCGCCACGGTGCACGCCGCACTCGAGCTGGGACGCCGCATGGCGAGCGAGGGACGCGATGAGGGCGCCCCGATGCGATCACCACGTGAAGTGTACGCCGCGTTCGCATCGCGGCTGCAGGACTTGCCAGTCGAGGAGTTCCACGTCGCGGTGCTCGATTCGCAGCATCGCCTCGAGCGGGACATCGCGGTCACGAGAGGCATTCTCAATTCGTCGCTCGTGCATCCGCGCGAGGTCTTCCGGGAAGCAATCGCGGAGCGAGCGGCCGCGATCATCCTGGTGCACAATCACCCGAGCGGCGATCCCACGCCCTCGGCAGACGATCGCGTGGTAACGGACCAGCTGGTCGCGGCGGGACGGTTGCTCGACATCCCCGTGCACGATCACCTGATCGTGGGGCGAGGACGCTACGTGAGCTTTGCGGAGGCGGGATTGTTGTAGGGAGCACCGTAGTCGCGCTGAGCTGAAACTGCATACTACGTGCACGAATCCAACCAATTGAACGAATCGAATCAGTACAATCCGGGCGTTCTCTCGCAGAAAAAGAACAACTGA
>DASXQD010000326.1:0-10300 GCA_036493195.1 Gemmatimonadaceae bacterium
GAGCGCGCCGTCGATGACGACCGGCACGTCGCCAACCGCGCCGACCGCAAAGATCGCGACCTCCGGCGGGTTGATGATCGCGGTGAACTCATCGATGCCGAACATTCCCAGGTTGGACACGGTGGCGGTGGCTCCCGTGTATTCCTCGGGGGCAAGCTTCCGTTCGCGCGCGCGCTTCGCGAGCTCGCGCGACTCGCGCGCGATCTCGCTGATACGCTTGCGGTCCGCGTCGGCGATGATCGGCGTGATGAGTCCATCTTCCACCGCCACGGCCATGCCGAGGTGTACGCGATGGTGGTGACGGATGCTGTCGCCGAGCCAATGCGCGTTTACTTCGGGATGCTGGCTGAGCGCAGTGGCGATCGCCTTGAGCAGAATGTCGTTGTACGAGACCTTGAACTCGTCACCGAGCGCGATCATGCGCGTGCGCAGCTCGCGAACACTCGTGAGATCGAACTCGGCAGTGAGGAAGAACGTCGGGATGGGCCCGTTCGACTCGGCGAGGCGGCGCGCGATCGTCTTGCGGATCTGCGTGAGCGGAACGTCCTCGAAGTCGCCCGCAGCGGTGGTGCGAGGCGCTGAGGGTGCGGCGCGCGCGGCTGGTGCCGCGGCGGCGGGCGCGGCGGATGCGGCGGCCTCGATGTCGCGGCGGATGACGCGCCCGCCCGGACCGCTGCCGTGAAGCTGACCCAGATCGAGTCCGCGCTCGCTGGCAAGGCGGCGCGCGAGCGGCGATGAGCGCGCGCGTCCCCCGCCGTTGCCGGACGTGGGCGCGGATGCCTGCTGCGCGACGGGTGCGGCCGGCGATTGCAGCGGCGCCGGCGCCTGGCTGGGCGGCGAGGATGACTCCGACGATGGCTCCGATGGAGTGACCGCGGCCGCGGGCGCCTTCTTCAAGAGCGCATCGATGTTCTCGTCCGGCGCGCCGATTACCGCGAGCAGCTCGCCAACGGGGCGCGTGTCCCCCTCGGCCGCAAGTCGCGCGCGCAGCACGCCATCGCCGCGGGCGGTCAGCTCCATCACCGCCTTGTCGGTCTCCACTTCCGCGAGCACGTCGCCTTTCGCGACGGGTTCGCCCTCGTTCTTGAGCCATTTGACGAGACGTCCTTCCTCCATCGTCGGAGAGAGCGCCTCCATCGTCACCTTCGTTGCCATCACATCCTCCGCATCGCGGCTAGTCCAGGTAGAGCACTTGCCGCACTGCGGCAACGGTCTTTTGCGCATCGGGCTTTGCGGCGCGCTCGAGATTCTTCGCGTAGGGCATCGGCACGTCGGCCTGATGCACGCGCAGCACCGGCGCATCGAGGTCGTCGAAACAGTCGCGCTGCACGTAGTCTGCGACCTGCGCACCCATGCCGCAGACCTCCCAGCCTTCCTCCACCACGACCGCGCGATTCGTCTTCCGCACGCTGTCGCACACCGTCTCGTGATCGAGCGGGCGCAGCGTGAGCAGATCGATCACCTCCGCTCGAATACCATCTTTCGCGAGCAGATCCGCGGCCTGATTGGCGACGTTGATCATCTTGCCGTACGAGACGATCGTGACGTGATCGCCCTCGCGCTTCACCTGCGCCTTGCCGAGCGGGATCGTGTAGTCGCCCTCCGGCACTTCGCCTTTCACGTTGTAGAGCATCTCGCCTTCGAGCACCAACACCGGATTGTCGTCGCGGATCGCGCTCTTGAGCAGCCCTTTCGCATCGTACGGCGTGCCCGGGGCCACGACCTTGAGCCCGGGAATGTGCGCGAGCCACGACTCCCACGCCTGCGAGTGTTGCGCGGAGAGCTGCAGCGCGGCCCCGTTCGGTCCGCGAAAGACCATCGGAATGTTGAACTGTCCGCCCGACATCGAGAGCATCTTCGCCGCCGAGTTCACCACCTGGTCGAGCGCGAGCAGCGCGAAGTTCCACGTCATGAACTCGATCACGGGGCGCAGTCCGACCATCGCCGCGCCCACACCAACGCCCGCGAATCCGAGCTCCGTGATGGGCGTGTCGACGACGCGCATTTCGCCGAACTCCTGCAGCAAGCCTTTCGAGACCTTGTACGCGCCCTGATAGATCCCGACTTCCTCGCCCATGATGAAGACGCGGTCGTCGCGCTGCATCTCCTCGCGGAGTGCCTGATTGAGCGCGTCGCGATACGTGACGATCGCCATCTCAGCGCTCTCCGGCGGCGCCCGTGGTCGTGTCGCTCGTCGTGTCGACGTACACGTCTTCCGTGAGCGCCTCGAGCGGCGGCTCCGGACTCTCATCGGCGAAATTCCACGCGTCCTCGACCATGGCGCGCACCTCGCTGTCGATCGTCGCCATCTTCTCGTCGGACCATTCGCCGCGCTGCTCCATCTGCGCGCGCAGCACCGTGATCGGATCGCGCTTCATGTACTCGTCGAGCTCCTCCTTGCTTCGATACGTGCCGCTCACGGCGTCCGACATCGAGTGACCCATGAAGCGATAGGTGCGCATCTCGATGAGCGTGGGCGTGTTCTCCGCGCGCGCGCGCGCGACGGCGCGCATCGTCGCCTCGCGCACGGCGATCACGTCCTGTCCATCGACCACCTCGTTCGGCATGTCGTACGAGCACGCGCGCTCCGCGATGTCGTTCACCGACGACGCGCGCTCGAGCGCGGTGCCCATGCCATAGCGATTGTTCTCGACGACGTAGATCACCGGGAGCTGCCAGAGCGCCGCCATGTTGAGCGCTTCGTGGAAGGCGCCGTTGTTCACGGCCGCCTCGCCGAAGAAGCAGAGGCAGACCTGATCGCCGCCGCGATACTTGATCGCGAACCCCACGCCGGTGGCGATCGGAATGTGTCCCGCGACGATGCCGTGTCCGCCCAGGAAGTTCGCGTTGCGATCGAACAGATGCATCGAGCCGCCCTTGCCCTTCGAGACTCCATCGATGCGTCCGAACAGCTCGGCCATGATCGCACGGGGCGAGATGCCGCGCGCGAGCGCCTGCCCGTGATCGCGATAGCTCGTGATCACGTAGTCATCGGGACGAAGCACCGAGATCGCACCCGCGCCCACCGCCTCCTGCCCGATGTAGAGATGGCAGAAGCCGCCGATCTTGCCGAGCGCGTACGCTTCGGCCGTGCGCTCCTCGAAGCGTCGCATGAGCAGCATTTCCCGGAGCAGCGCGAGTCGGAGCGCTGGATCGTCGGAGCCTTCGGGCTTTTTCCTGGCCATCGATGTCTCGGAAGGAGCGGGGGCGGAATCGGGGATGGACGTGCGAGCGCGAGCCATCAGACGCCTGCCGCCTGCACCTGCTCCCAGGCGTGATAGCTGGAGCGCACGAGCGGCCCCGATTCGACGTGGCGGTAGCCCATCTCGCGACCGGCCTCTCGAAGCTGCGCGAACTCTTCGGGCGTGTAGTAGCGGTCGAGGGGGTGGTGATTCGCCGACGGGCGGAGGTATTGGCCGAGCGTGAGGATGTCGACATCGACTTCACGGAGCTCGCGCATGGTCTGGAGCACCTCGGGGATCGTCTCGCCCATGCCGAGGATGAGCCCCGTCTTGGTCGGGATCTGCGGAGCCATACGCTTGGAGGTGCGGAAGATCTCGAGCACGCGCCCGTAGCGGCCGCCGGGACGGCAGCGCTTGAAGAGACGCGGCACGGTCTCGGTGTTGTGATTGTAGATCTCCGGCGCGGCCTCGAGCACGGTGCGGATCGACTCCTCGCGCCCCTGAAAGTCGGGGACGAGAACCTCGACCGAGCAGTCGGGGAGCTGCGCGTGGATCTGCCGGATGGTTTCCGCGAAAATGTACGCACCGAAGTCGGGGAGATCGTCGCGATCCACCGACGTGATGACAGCGTGCTGCAGCCTGAGCTCGGCGATGGCCGCCGCGACGCGAGCAGGCTCCTCGACGTCGTACACGGGCGGGCGGCCGTGCGCGATCGCGCAGTAGGCGCAGTTCCTGGTGCAGACGTCGCCCAGGATCATGAAGGTGGCGGTCCCGTGCTCCCAGCATTCGCCGATGTTGGGGCAGTGGGCCTCCGCGCAGACGGAATGCAGCTGGAGATCCTCCATGAGCTGCTGCATGCGGAGATAGTTTGGACCGCCGGGAGCTCGAACCTTCAGCCAGGCCGGCTTTCGCTCGGGGAGCGGAGCCGCGGCGTGCTTCCCCATGATCTGGTATAACGAATCGTGCATGCGCCCCTGGTCGCAAAACGCGGCATGCGAGGGTGTCGCACGCCTCTGGCCCAAGCTATGTGCATGACCCAGCGTCGGATAGTAATGCTAACCGACTACTAAAATATAGCCGGTTATCCGGCCCCGGCGAAGCGCTCGATGGTGAACGGCGCGATGTCGTGTGGGCTCTGCGCACCCACGGCCAGAGCACCGATCGCCTCGCCCGTGATCGGTGCCAGGAGGATGCCGTTCCGGCCATGTCCGCAGGCGTAGAGGAGCCTCGGACGCTCCGGATCGGGGCCGAGGATGGGCAGCCGGTCGGGGGTGATCGGGCGGAGCCCAGCCCAGTGAGAGATCACCCGGACGGGTGCGGACTCCGGGAGGACTCGCCGCGCGATCGTGGTGAGCGTGGCGAGTCCTTCGGGGGTGGTCTCGTTGACGAACCCCGCTTCTTCCATCGTCGCCCCAATGACGGTGCGCTCGTACGGAGCGCTCCCGTGCGGGCCGCGTCTGGGCACGATGTACCCACCGCCTCCGTAGATCACGTGCCGTGCGAGCGCTCCCTCGAGCATGAGCAGCTGGCCGCGCACGGGGCGAACGGGAAGCGGGCGGGGAAGTCCCTCGAGCTGCGCGGCCCATGCGCCGGTGGCGACCACGAGCGATCCTCCTTCGATCACGTCGCGATCGTCGAGAATCGCGCGAGGGCGCGCAAAGGTCGCGTTCACCGAGTGGACGCCGGCGCGGAGGATCGAGATCGATCGTCGCGATTCGACGCGGCGCGTCATGGCCTCGAGGAGTACGACATTATCGACGGCGCCATCGTGCCGATGGCGCAACGCGCCCGAGAAGGTGCGGAGCTCGGGCTCGAGCTCGCGAAGCGTGCGCGAGTCGATCCACTCGGTGCCGGGAGGGCGGCGCGCCGGCTCGCCGCCGTTCACGAGCTCGAGAATGCCCCTGCGGTCGAACGGGACGTCGGTTCCCGTCTCGTCGCGGAGTGCGCTCAGGAACGCGGGATAGAGGTCACGGCCGGAGACCGCAAAGCGCCGCACGGGATCGCTGGGCAGCTCCTCGCTTTCCGCGCCCGGCGCGAGCATCCCGGCGCCAGCCGGTGAGGCTTCGCCGAAGCGCGCCTCACCAACCAGCAGCACCGACGCCCCTCGCGCCGATGCCTCGGCCGCCACGGCCAGGCCGACGAGCCCTGCGCCCAGGACTACCACATCGGCCGATCTCACCCGGGTGGCAGCGCGGCCAGGCGCCCCTGAAACACTCGGCCGCCAATGTTCGTATGATATGCAGAAGGGAAGAGCAATCGCCTCGACGGGGAGAACAGGGTCATGCTTCGCACCATTTTCGCAGTCGGCCTCATGGCCATTCTCGGACTCATCGCCCTGAAGTTCATCTTCGGGATTTTTGGATTCCTGTTTGCGGTGCTCTTCGTATTGCTCGTTCTCGCGCTCAAGATCGCGGTCGTCGGATTTCTGGTCTATCTCGTGATCCGAATACTGAGTCCCGATACGGCCCGACGCATCCGACAGAAGTGGTCAGGTGCGTGAGCGCTGGCTGAACTGCAAGTGCCCTGAGCACGAATCAAACCAATGGGACGAATTGAAACGCGCGCGGAGAGCCTGCGGTGCGCGGGGGAAGGCGTTGCTTCTTTGGTTGGCAACTGAAGCACGCGAAGTATGTCAATTGAATGCGAGGGGTGCGCCCTCGACCCTGCCGTTTCCAATTAAATATCAGTTTAAATATCAGTTGCCCTTTTCGGCGGCGTGTTTACGGCGCGAGACCGCCCGAATTGTACTGATTCGATTCGTTCAATTGGTTGGATTTGTGCCCGCAGTTTGCAGCGTGATGCTCGGCGAAGAGCTACGCACTCGTAGCCATCATTGAGAGCACGCTCCACGCGAGCAATGGCACCATCAGCTCGTGGTGGCCCGTGATCTCGTAGCCTCTTCCTCCCTCCACGGTTGGCCGCTGCACGACGTTCACGTGGGGGCGGTAGTGGCGCAGCATGTCGAGATCGGCGGCCGTGAATCCGGTGGGCTTGCCGCCTCCGAGATTGCGCGCGATCGTGAGCGCCTTGAGGAACACCTCCGGCAGCATCACCGCGCTGCCGAGGTTCAGCACGACCCCTCCATCGTGCAGCGACGGCAGCGACGCCGCGAAGCGGCGGAAGTCGCGATGGCTCGTGTCGCCGATGGCCGCGCCGCTCGCGGCGGGGTGCTGATGGATGATCTCCGCGCCGATCGCCGCGTGCACCGTGAGTGGGACTCGGAGGCCGCGGGCGCTCGCGAGCAGCGAGAGCTCGGGATGCGCCAACGTCACGTGCTCGAGCGCGCGCGCGAGCGACTCGCCCATTCCCCATTGCTCGTGCTGGCCGCGAATGAAGGCCTCGTTCATCTCACGACCGGTTTCCTCTGCCATCCCGAACGTGCCGTCACGCAGGCCGGCCTGCACGTCCTCGCTCGTGCCGCCCCAGCGCGTGATCTCGTAGTCGTGAATCGCGGCGGCGCCGTTCATCGCGAGATGTGTGATGATTCCGCGGCGCATGAAGTCGATCAGGATCGGCGCGAGTCCCGTCTTCACGACGTGCCCGCCGACCATGACGACCACGCCGCGCTTCCCTGCGGCGTTCGCGATGTCGCGCGCGAGCGCGAGGAAGTCGCGCGCCGCGAGCACGTCGGGAAGCGCGCCGAGGAAGGCGGCGAACGAGCGGTCGTCAGCTGGCGGCGTTGCGAACTCCTCCGCACGCACCTTGTTCGGCCGGCGCGCGATCGGGACCGTGCGCACTGCGGACAGGTCGGCTTCGGGAGCGCTCAGCCTGGAGGAGTCGTCGGGGGAGTGTACGATTTGAGAAAAAGATCGAGGGTTCTGAGCACCGGCATTTTCGCTTTGAGCTGAACCATGATGCGGCGGTCATCGTCCGTCACCCAGATGAGCGCCTCGCCACCTTCCGCGAACAGCCCGCCCGATTTGATGATGGGCTGCAGGACGATCGTGTTGAACGTACCCGCGTCGAGCTTCACCGTCTCGCGACGCAGCACCTTCACGATGACCGGATTCTTGTCGGGCCGGAAGTATCTGGTGAAGGTGTACGTCTGGCCGATCGTGAGCGGCACCGTGCGGACGAAGTAGAAGAAGGAGGCGTCGTCGAGCGGTTCGGGAACGCTGGGCTTCTCCTCGAAGCCGCGCTGGTGAAGCATCGCGCGCTCGGGAAAGATCTCGAAATAGCGATCCTTGTGATAGCTCCCTTCGTTGAGCAGCTGGTAAAAGCGATGCGACGTCGCGCTCCCCGGCTCGAACCAGCTCTCGAGGCGGTCGTTCACCTTGAAGAACAGAAAGCCGCCCTTGATCTCGAACACGGAATGCAGCGTCTTGCGTCCATTGATCGATTCGCTGTCGACGATGGCCATGCTCCCCGTGCCGACCTTCGCGCCGCCAACGGCGAGATCGTACACGAGCTTCTCTCCGATGCCGTACGGAGGCGTGACGGCGGGCGATGGCGCATTTTCCGAGATCGGTGAAGCGGGCGTGTCCTGCTGCGCACGCGCTGCCGTGACTGTCATCGAGAGCACTGCGATGATCCCGACTGCGCGGAAAGTCCGCGCGCGGATTGTCACGTCGTCGCCGGTGCGCGCAGCGCGCGGTGTGCGACGCCGAAGCGGTAGAGCGCGACCGCATCGGGGAACCAGCGAACACGCGTCCCGCGCGGGCGAAGATCGTAGCGCGGTGCGAGCGGCACGGTCTCGAGGCGGCGGCAGAACTTCGCGGCCTTGACCAGCAGCTCGACGTTCGCGGCCCAGCCGGCGCTCTCGACGATGCGCGCATCGCCGGCCTGCTTGATGACATCGCGAATCACCGCGATGCGATACAGGCGCAGCGTGCCGAGTGGATCGGACACGCCGTCCACGCGCACGTAGCGACGCACGAGCCAGGGCGCGATGCGGCGAAGTCGCCGAATCTCTTTCGGTGCCGAGGGCGCGGCCGGACCTGCCTCGGCGACCACGCAATCCACGCCGCCGTCGAAACGCTTCGCGAGCTCGGGAAGGTCTTCGGGCCGATCGGTGAGATCGCCTTGCATCACGATCATCGCATCACGCCGCGGATAGCGCGTGGCCTTTGCCGCTGCGCGCGCGAGCGTGTCGAGCGCCGCTCCGTATCCCTGGCGCGTCTCGTTCCGCAGCACGGTGAGCGGGAGCACCTTTTCGTAGCGGCGCAGCGTCTCCTCGGTGCCATCGGTGCTGCCGTCATCGAGCGCGATGATCTCGTACTCGCGCGGATGCGCCTCGAACACCGTCCGGATGCGCCAGAGCAGCAGTCCGACCGTGGGTGCTTCGTCGAACGCGGGAATGCAGATGTACAACATGATGATGAATGATACCCGTGACAGGAGCCTGGTTCCGGATGGAACCGCCATCTGGAACCACGATGTGGAACGGCTGTATCGGAAGATGACCGGATCGGCTCAAATGGAAAGCCCAAACGTTGCCGCGGCGACGCTGGCGCGTTAGCCTGTACGCACGACGTCGCAGCCTGCGGCGCATCCTTCACCATCCGGAGTTGCTCATGGGTCGCAGCGCGGTGCTGCTGCTCGTCGTGGTTCTCGTCGCTGCCGGTTGCGCTTCGCCGCCACGATCCGAGGCTCCTCCGGCGCCGGTGCCCAGTCCCGCGTCGACGATGGTGGAGGATCTTCGCCGCGATCTGTTCGCCTTCGCTGATGACTCGATGCTCGGTCGCAGCGCGGAAACTCCGAATGCCGCGCGCGCCGCGCGGTTCATCGCAGCGAAGCTGCAAGCCGCCGGGATTTCGCCGGCGGGAGATAGCGGCGGGTATCTGCAGCGCGTGCCGCTCTCGCGCACGTTCGTGCGTTCGGCGCAGTTCACCGTCACATCCGCCACGGGTCGCACCTCGCTGCCGTTCGGCTCGCACCTGCTGCCCGTGCCCTCGTTGGGTGAGGGGCTGCCGCTTCCGGTGCTCGAGGCCACGGGTGATCTCGTGTTCGCGGGCTACGGCATATCGATGACTGGATACGGGCGCAACGATCTGGCGGGACTCTCGCTCGCGAACAAGGTGGTCGTGTTCGTGAACGATGCGCCGCCCGGACTCGATTCCGCGCACAAGGCGACGTTGCACGACCCGCGCGCGCTCGGCGATCGACTCGGCGCGATCATGGAGCGTCGTCCCGCGGCGATCATCGTGCTCTTCGCCGGCAGGCAGGCCGGTGAGCTGCCGGCGCTCGCGGCGGGGCTCACCGACTCGTCACTTCGATTGCAGCCGGCGCTCGACGGTCCGCGCGTGCTGCCGATGGTGCTCTTCGGAAGCACGAGGGATGCCGCGGTGCTGTTGCCCGTCGGGTGGCCGCGCAATGATCGCTCACGCCCGCTCAACGGCCGTTCATTCGCGGGGAAAGTGGATCTCGTGCAGGATGGCGTGGCCACCTACAACGTGGTCGCCACGATTCCGGGCTCCGACTCGGCGCTGGCGCAGACGTTCGTTGCATTCGGGGCGCATCTCGATCACATCGGCATTCAGCCGCCGGAGCATGGAGACTCCATCGCCAACGGTGCGGACGACGATGGATCCGGAAGCATGTCGCTCATCGAGATGGCGAAGCGCGCGCAGCACGAGCCGCACCCGAAGCGCTCACTGCTTTTCGTATGGCACACGGGCGAAGAGCTCGGCCTGTTCGGCTCCGAGTGGTTCACATCGCATCCAACCGTGCCGCTCGATTCCATCGTCGCGCAGCTCAACGTCGACATGATCGGACGCAACGATCCCGATTCGCTCTATCTCATCGGGCCGCGCACAGCGCCGAATGGGCAGAGCAGCGTGCTGGGCGCAATCGTGGATTCGGTCAACAGCGCATCGAGCAGACCCTTTCTGATCAATCGCGACTGGGATTCGCCATCGCATCCGGAGCAGCTCTACTATCGGAGCGATCACTACAATTACGCGAAGCACGGCATTCCGATCGTGTTCTTCACGACGGGACTACATGCGGATTATCACAAGGTGACCGATTCAGCGGACAAAATAGACTACGACAAGCTGTCGCGAGTGGCGACGTTGATCCTGCAGATCGGAATCGCCGTGGCGAACTCTCCTACGCGCCCCTTGCCGGCCGCGCTCTTGCGATAGGGTTTCCCGAGTAACGCGAGCCTCGTGTAGTCG
>DASXQD010000327.1:0-8535 GCA_036493195.1 Gemmatimonadaceae bacterium
GTCGTAGCGGCCCGCGCGCAACAGCACCGTCGCCACATCCATGCGATGCGCGAGCGGATCCAGCTCGCGCGCGCGCTCCACCAACGCGATCGCCTCGTCATGTCGTCCCAGCGCGGAACAGAGCCGCCCATACAAGTCCAGCGCATCCGCATTGCTCGGACTGAGCTCAAGCGCTCGCTTGAACTCCTGCTCGGCCCCCGCCCAATCCAGCTCGCGCACGGTCTTCATGTAGCCGAGCGTGCAGTGCGCGGCGCTCAACTCCGGATCGAGCCTCAGCGCCACACGCACCGTCGCGTCCGCGCGCGCATACGCGACCTCGGGAGGCCTTGCGCCGCTCTCGGCAGACTCGATATGCGCCATCGCCAGGTTGGCATACGCGAGAGCGAAGCTCGGATCACGCGCGATCGCTCGCTCGAAGCAGTCGACGGCATCATCGACGGCATCGCTCGTCCACTTCGACAGACGCCGCCGCCCCTGCAGAAAGAGATGATAGGCTTGCAGGTCTCTCGTCGGCTTGCGATGTACGCGCGTCTGCTCATCCGACGTCAGCTGCGTCTTGAGCGCCGACGCGATGTGCAGCGCGACATCCGTCTGAATTGCGAAGATGTCCGTCATGTCGCGGTCGTACGTCTCCGCCCAGAGATGCTGATCCGACGCGGCGTCGATCAGCGTTGCCACGATGCGCACACGGTCGCCCGCGCGACGAACACTCCCATCGAGCACGGAGGTGGCGCCCAGCGTCGCCGCGATTTGCTTCATGCTCTGCTGCCGCTGCTTGAATTGCATCACGGATGCGCGGGAGATGACCTCCATCGCGCGAATCTTGGAGAGATGCGCGATGACATCCTCGGTGATGCCATCGGCGAAATATTCGTTCTCGGGATCCGTGCTCAGACTGAGAAATGGCAGCACTGCCACCACGCACGAGCGGATTCCAGCCCGCGGGGTGAGCACCGGGTCCGGCCTCGCCGGGGCCCGGACGAGCTGCGCCGCCAACGCTACGACGCCAGCATCCGGCTCGAGCTCGAGGTCCGCCTTGAGACGCTGCGCGTGCTCGCCCGCATGCTGTATCGCCGCCGCGCGATCGCCCGCCGCCTCGAGTGCGCGCATCAGCGCCTGCGCGTAGACGGCGGAGTGCGGGTCCATGGCGACGAGCTTCCGACAAGTGCCCACTCTGTCGTGCACGTCGCCGCTCCGCTTCTGTCGCTCGGCGATCGTGAGCAGCGCGCCGACGTACGCGTGCGACAGCTCACTTCGGCGCTCATCGAGCCAGTACATGAACTCGTTCGAGTCGTCCAGATGAAATCCATCGAGCAGCGCACCCGAATACAGCCGCACGATGCGGTCGGGAGTGTCGGCGGCAATTGCCGCACGCATCGCGTGCAGATCGCAGCTCACCAGCGAGGGGTTGAGCAGCAGTCCGTCACCCGCCGACGCGATTGCGCCTTCTCCCAACGCGGCCCGCAGCACGTGCACCGCGAGGTTGAGCAGTCGGCGCGCGTTGGCGAGGTCGCGCTCGGGCCACAGGAGCGCCATCGCGCGATCGCGTGACAGCGGCTGCGGCCACGCGGCGGCGATGAGCGTCAACAGCGCAATGCGATGACGCTGCGCCGGTGGACCCCCCAAAGGTGTATTCCCGGAACGCAGACTTGCGCCGCCGAGCAGCTGAACCGTGATCATCGTGCCTCGCTCACCAGCTAATTCGTGGCTAATTCCGAGCGCAACGGATGGCTAAGAACGCCGGATCATCATAGTCGCGTAAGTACACGATAACCTAACCACACGAGGCCATGATGAGACTAGCCGCACACCTGCTCACCGCCATCGCTCTGCTCGCGGGATGCAGCGATTCCACCTCCAGCCAGAACGCGGATCTCGCCACGCTCAAGCGCGTCACCTCTCCGTTCCGAACCTTCAGTGCGGCCGCCAGCGCCGGCTGGTCGACGAAGATCACATCGTGCATGGCTGATCCGACAATGGGTGGAATGGGGTTCCATTACGGCAACACCGCATTGATCGATCAGGCGGTGCAGGTCGACCAGCCGGAGCTGCTCCTGTACGAGCCCCAGGCAGATGGGAGCGAGCAGCTGGTGGCCGTGGAATACATCATCCCCTACACCGCGCACGCGCGAAGCGCCGCGCCACCCGTGCTATTCGGTCAACAGTTCAAGCAGAACGACACGTTCCAGCTGTGGGGCTTGCACGTGTGGGCCTGGAAGACGAACCCGAGCGGTCTCTACGCCGACTGGAACCCGCAGGTGAACTGCAACAACACGACGGACATCCAATCCATGGTCGCGCACTGAATCCCACCACTTACATCCGGAGAACGAAGATGCCGAAGTTCCTCATCGAGCGCGAGATCCCGAACGCGGGCGCTCTTTCCACAACAGACCTGAGAAATATCGCCAGGAAGTCGTGTTCCGTGATCAGGGAGCTCGGCGCCGACATTCAGTGGGTGCAGAGCTACGTGACGGAGGACAAGATCACGTGCATCTATATCTCGACGACCATGGAGCTCATCCGCGAGCATGCTCGTCGCGGAGGATTCCCCGCCGACCGCGTGCTCGAGATCGCGGAGATCATCGATCCGACGACCGCGGAAGACAACACCCTGGCCGCCATCTCGGCAGCCTAGCGAGCCGAGCGAAGTGAAGGACCGCGAGCCCGGTGCCGATCTTTGTCGGCATCGGGCACATCGCGTAGCAGTGCGCGCGCAGTGCGAGTGAGTGGAGCCGAGTGGGATAATGCCCTACGACCGGGTGTGTCGCGCAAGGCGCTGCTCGAGCCGAGCTCGTACCGCGGGCCATTCGGAGTCCAGGATGGCGAAGTAGATCATGTCGCGCGCACGTCCGCTCGCCGAGATGAATTGCTTGCGGAAGATTCCCTCTTCCGTCGCGCCAAGCGCCAGAATGGCATTGCGCGATTGCGTGTTGAGCACCTCGGTCTTGAGGACGACCTTCTGCATCCCCAGCACGTCGAATGCGTGAGCGAGCAGAAGATATTTTGCCTCCACATTTGCACCGGTGCGCTGCGCGGCGGGCGCGAGCCAGGTCGAGCCTATCTCGAGCCGCCGATGCGGGAGCGCGATGTCCATGTACCGTGTGGATCCGATGATCGCGCGATCGGCGTGCCGCACGATGACAAAGGGGAGACTCGCGCCGCGTTCCTGCTCCGCGAGCGCCAGCGCGATGTAGTCGTGCATGTCTGCAAGAGACTCGATTGTGCGCGGCTGTAATCGCCAGAGATCGGGCTCCAGGCCGACCTGCGCGAGCGCAGGCGCATGCTCGAGCGTGAGAGGCTCCAGCGAGACGATCGAACCGCGAAGGTCGGAAGGCGCGAGAGGCATGCGCGAGTCAGATTCGCGCCGAAATTTCCATCGAGAAGCGGCGGCCCGTGTAGGGCAGCCCGCACGCGGGATAGAACGCGTGGGCATCCGCCCGCCGCTCCGCGCTCGTGACCGAAAGGCGAACGCACCCGTGCTCCACCGCCCACGTCTTCGCCGCCTCGACGAGCAGCTGCCCGACTCCACGCCGTCGCGCCGCGCCCGCGGTCACGAGCGCGGTAATGTAGGCGATCGGACCCGGCGCGTGGAGCGCCACGTGACGCGAAAGAGAGATCACGCCGAGTGGCCAGTCCGCGTCGTCGACTGCGACGAGAACCGCACCATGGTCGTTCAATACCGCCCGAAGACGCGACGGGATTGCGGAGCTCGGGACCGCATGGCCGAGCTCCGCGAGTAGAGCGGAAATCCCATCGGCATCGCTCGCGGCGGCCTCGCGCATGCGGATCGTCGGATCAGACATTCATTGCACTCTAGAGAATCGGAACGGTGCGCGACAAGTCCGCGCGCCAGGAAAGAGCAAATCTGCAGACGAGCAGCGCGCTAAGCCACGATCTCGGGAATCGCTGCTCCCTCCGCCCCGGGCAGGTCGACGCCCAGAATGCGCGCAAATGTCGGCGCGAGATCCAGCAGCGATGGCGTGCGCTCGAGCGTTCCGTGCGCCACCGCCGGGCCGGCGGCGACGAGCCATCCGCCGGGCCGATGCTCGCCGCTCCGCCCGTAGTCGTTCGCTCCCGTGATCGTGCCAATCTTGTTCGACCGCGCGCTCACACGCGCTCCCGAGCCGTTGCCAAGCATCGTGCTTCCGTTCGCGACACTCTCGCTCCACTCGATGAGCAGATCAGGCAGCGCGTCCAGATGCTCGCCCTCATACAGATCCCGCGTACGCAGCACTCGCTTGACGAGCGGCGCGCCGCTCGCGTCGTCGACGACGGCGAGCAGGTCTCGCTCGAGCTGCTCGACGAAACGATCGGCCTCCTCGCCAGGTGCCACCGTGCCTCGCGGCTCGCGCCCTTGCAGGTTGAGTCGAACTCCGCTCACCGCGAGACCGTTCGCGAGCGGAAAGCACAAGCTCCGATCCGGATCGACGCCGATGCCACCAGGTCCCGAGTGGGCCGCGCTGGCAGGCATCACTGCACGACGAAGCGGTCTGGCCAGCGCGCGCATCCACTCCGGCAGTGCGTCCCACGCGCGCGACGCCACTTCGCGCACGCGCGTGCCAACCGACTCGGCCGGCGCCGTTGCAACGCCGAGCGCGAAGAGCACGTCGCGCAAGAGAAAGTGCGCTCCGTAGCGAGAGGCCATCCCGTGTGCGGCGAACACGATGACATGCGCGTCGCCGGCCGCCGCCACGAGCGCTCCAATCTCGCGATCGATTGCGCGGTACACTGCTCGAAGCGGATCACCGGTGATCGCCGCGAGCATCGCATCATGCGCCGGATGCGCGGGATCGTGCAGGTGCCAGCACTGGTGCCCCACGCAGTGCGATTCGGTGAACACCTGCATGAACAAATCCCATCCTCCGCGCGCGAGTAGCGCCGCGCTCCACGCGCCCTTGCGCGCGGCGCCGCTCTCGAGCGACGAAACGAATTCTCGATAGTCATCCGCGCTGCGACGCGCGGCGTCGCACGAAGCGCCCGCCGGATGTGTGCCGAAGCGGGCCTGGATCTCGGTTCCAAGCTCGGGAGGCAAGGTCGAATACCCGAAGAAAGCATCGTGCCCGCCCCACTCCACCACCTGAATGCCGTTGATACCGGATTCGATTTTGCTCAGCGGCACATCGAGCACCGCCACTCTCTTCCCCTCGCGACTCAATACGCGCCAGAAGGGATCGCGCTCGACGAACGCGCCCGCCGCACGGTCCTCGAGCCGGTAGCTCCCCGGTACGAGCTGCATCTGATAGTGCAGTCCGTGTCGCGCGGGATTGGTGCCCGTGTACAGCGACGCCCACGTTGATCCCACGAAAAAGCCCTCTATGCCGCGCGTCCGCGCCACGAGTCCACGATTCGAAAGCAACGCGAGATTCGGAAGCGTGCCATCCGCCGTCCAGGCATCGAGCAGATCGGGACTCGCCGCATCGATCCCGATCACGAGCAGCCGTGTGGGCGAGGCGCTCACCGGCGCAGGCGCACTGCGTCACGCAGCAGATGACGTGTGAACGGGAGGAATCGCCATCCCGACGGCTGCATCAACGATGCTACGTGCCAGCGCCATGCAGCGAGCCGTGCGCCCGCCATGCGCTCGTGGTCGGCGGCCGAGTGGTAGGCGCCGGCGATGCGCGCGCGCAGAGCGCGACGTACATCATCAGGCAGATTCAGCGCGATGATGCGTCGCAACCCGGCCACCTGGCCGAGCACGTACGCGCGCGAGAGCGACTCCGCCGCCGGACTCCCGACGCTGTATACCACGGTCGGCGTATCGCGCCAGACGATCGGATGCTCCGCCGCAATCCGCAGCGCGAGGTACGTGCACTCGAGATAGCTCGGCATCTCCTCGAAGATGTTCACGCCGACCTTGTCCGTTCGGCACAGCCACGACCCGGGCAGGAACCAGTTGCCCTCGAGCATCGTGCGAAGCGGATCCGCATGCACGCGGTTGTCAGCCTTCACGTGCAGCTCGTCGCCGGAGCCGTTCCGCCGATAGCCGTTCGTGATGACCGCCGCGCAATCCGAACGCTCTTCCAGTGCACGAACCCGGAGCAGGAGCGCGCCGGGAAGGAGGAAGTCGTCATCATCGAGGGCGGTGAACCACGGCGTCTTCACCATGGCTCGTCCGGCCGCGAGAGCAGCTGGCAAGCCACCAGCCTCGCGCACCAGCAGCGTCACGCGGCAATCTTCCCTCAGCGCGCGCTCGACATTTGGATCGCGACGCGGTCCATTCAGCACGACGATCACGATTGGACACACGCCCTCCTGCGCCAGCGCGCTCGCGATCGCGGCCTGAAGGGAGTCGGCGCGCTCGCGTAAACCGAGCGTCGGGATGATGATTGAGACGGCGCAATCAGGCATTGTCACGCGCGCGTCACCGAAGGCGGAGGAGCATGGAGCTCGACGCGAAGCGATTTCACGAGGGTACGACGCTCGACACCGACGTGTGTATCATCGGTGCCGGTCCGGCAGGGCTGGTGCTCGCGGCCGAGCTGGTGGACAAGCGGTGCGATGTGATCGTGATCGAGAGTGGGGGGCATCGAGCGGAAGCCCAAATCCTCGCGCTCAATGTTGGTGAAACGAGTGGAGATGTCTATGCCGGACTTTCCGCAACTCGTCACCGCGGGGTCGGAGGCACGGCGCAACTCTGGAATTCGGCCATTGCCGGCAGAGTCGGCGCCAAGTACGCCCCTCTCGATGCAGGGGACTTCGAGCCACGACCCGGCCGCGAGCACACCGGTTGGCCGTTCGGGTTCGGCGATCTCCGCGCCGACTACGAGCGCGCACAAAATCTCTGCGGCATCGGACCCTTCGCCTACGATGGCGCCGCGTGGGCCGATGCACTCCACCAGCCCTGGAGCGCGCTCCGGCCCGCGCTGGTGTCGCGTGTGTACCAGACGGGCACTCGCGACGCGCTGCTATCGCCGCTGCTGGCGAGCATCGCTCGCGCGACGAACGTGCGTCTGTGCACCCACGCAAGCGCAGTCGCGCTGCGCGGCGACCCATCGGGGCGAAACATTACTCGCGTATCCATCGCCACACCGGGCGGCGCTCGTTGGACTCTGCGTGCGAAGCGAGTCGTGTTGGCCGCCGGTGCCGTGGAAAATGCGCGCATGCTCCTGCTCACGGACGACGGATCCGGTGCACTCGGCAATGCGTCCGGTTGGGTTGGACGCGGGTTCATGGAGCATCCGCGCGACCGAGCACTCACATTGCATCCGCGAACACCGGACCTCTACTCGCACTCGGTATTTTATGATCGGTGGCGCGCAGGCGATGGCACATGGCTCATCGGACGTCTCGCGCTCGATCACACGGCCCTCGGCTCCGAAGATCTCCTCAACGCGTCCGCCACCTTGTTTCCGCGCGCGAGCGTGATGCGACGGCGATTGCGCGCCGCATCACCTTCGATCGTCACGCGCTGGCTGTGGAACGAAGGACACGGTTGGTCGCGCGCAGGTGGTGGCGCGCGGGTGTATGATGGATTCACGGTAATGCTCAACGTCGAACAGACACCGCATCCGGAGAATCGCGTGACGCTGAGTACGCGATGCGACTCGCTTGGCGTGCCACTCGCCGCTCTGCACTGGAGCTGGCATGCCGACGATCACTCGCGCCTCGAGCGCCTGCGCGCGCGCTTCGCCACGGAGCTCGAGGTCATGGGCACAGTGACGATCGATCGCGTGACGCGCCCGGATCCCAATGCGCATCATCACGCCGGAACCACCCGCATGCACGCCGATTCTCGTCACGGCGTGACCGATATGCACGGTCGCGTGCACGGGACGGATAATGTCTACGTCGCCGGCGCTTCCACCTTCCCCACGGCGGGATTCGTCAATCCGATGCTGACGATCGTTGCGCTGAGTGTGCGATTGGCGAGGCATCTGCTCGCCACGAGCTAGCTCGGTTCGGACGCTCCCAGGCTCCGGCGCGACACGGCCACTCCCGCCCATGCGTCGTCACTCTCGGCCTCGCTCTCGCCCAGCGGGAGCTCGGCGCTCATCACGTCGCTCGCCAGTCGCGGAGAGAGCTGCAGTGGGAGTGCGACCGAGAACGTCGAGCCCTTGCCGTACTCGCTCTCGACGCGCACGGAGCCACCCAGTGCCTGAATCAGCTTGCGCGTGATGCTCAGGCCGAGTCCCGTGCCGCCGAACTCCCGCGTACGCGACTGATCGACCTGCCGGAAATCCTCCCAGATCGCTTCCATGTCCTCGGGGCGGATGCCGATCCCGGTGTCTTCGATGTCCACCCGCACGATGCTGCCCTCGATGCGCACGCGCACGACCACGCCACCCGTGTTCGTGAACTTCACCGCGTTGCTGAGAAGATTCAGCAGCACCTGCTTGATCTTGGTCTCATCGCTGATCATCACCGGCAGGTCACTCGGCAAGTCCGTGGAGAACGACAGCTTCTTCCGGCGAACGGTGGGCTCCACCTGCTGCGAAATCTCCGCAACCACGAGCGCGACGGATACCGGCGCGAGGTGCAGCGGCATCTTGCCGGCCTCGATCTTGGCGAGATCGAGAATGTCGTTGATGAGGG
>DASXQD010000328.1:0-5527 GCA_036493195.1 Gemmatimonadaceae bacterium
ATCGGCGGAGTCGCGCGAGAGAGCGAGCAGCGCACCAGATACGCGATCGAGATTCCGCACGGGCTCTCGCTGCTCGCCTTCCACGAGCTCGATGCCGAGGTGAAAGGACTCGACGCCTTTCCCAGAGACCAGTGGCCACCGGTCGCGATCGTGCATCTCGCGTTCGACGTCATGGTGGGGCTCGGCACGTTCATGGCGCTCGTCTCCGCCGCCGTGCTGATCCTGCTCTGGCGAAAGCGCGACATCATCACGTTGCGCTGGATGCTGATGGCGATCACGCTGTGCGCGCCCATGGGATTTCTCTGCATCGAGGCCGGCTGGACGGTGACGGAGATCGGGCGCCAGCCCTGGATCATCTACGGCATCCTGCGCACGGCCGATGCAGTCACGCCGATGCCCGGCCTCATCGTGCCGTTCCTCACGTTCACGGCGCTCTACTGCTTTCTTGGAATCATCGTCGTGCTGCTGCTCTACCAGCAGGTGCTCAAGAGCCCGCGCGAGGATGAGACGTTTCCACAACAGGCCGAATCTGCATGACGTTCACGCTCGCCATCCTCATCGCGGGAATCGTGATGGTCTCGCTCAACGCGTACGTACTCCTCGCGGGCGCAGACTTCGGCGGAGGTGTCTGGGATTTTTTCGCGCGCGGCGACCGCCGTCAGGCGCAGCGCGACCTCATCTCGCACGCGCTCGCGCCGATCTGGGAGGCGAATCACGTCTGGCTGATACTCGTGATCGTTCTTCTCTTCACCTGCTTTCCCGCTGCCTTCTCGACGATCGCCATCATGCTTCACATCCCGCTCACGCTCATGCTCCTGGGCATCGTACTGCGTGGCTCTGCGTTCATCTTCCGCAGCTACGGCAGCGATCAGGACGCACCGCAGCAGCGATGGGGTCGTGTGTTCGCGATTGCGAGCATCGTCACGCCCGTGCTGCTCGGCATGTGCGTTGGTGCCGTCGCGACCGGCGCTGTCGGCGCAACGGCGGCGACACCGTCCGGCTCATTCGTGGGCCAGTTCATCAATCCGTGGCTGACCATGTTCGGCGCTGGTGTCGGCCTACTTGCGCTCGCGCTGTTCTCCTTTCTCGCCGCGGTGTACCTCACGGTCGAGGCAGAAGGCACCGAGCTGCAGGAGGATTTTCGCACGCGCGCGCTGTGGGCGGCCGCCGCGGTGTTCGTGATCGCGTTCGGCGTGCTCGCGCTGTCGTGGACGGAAGCACCCATGGTGCGTCAGATGTTGATGGCCGGTCCGTGGGCGCTGCCGCTGCACATCGTGACAGGAATAGCGGCAGTCACCGCGATCGCGGCGCTATGGACGCGCCGCTTTCACTTCGCGCGCGTGGCAGCCGCCGCGCAGGTCACGTTCATTCTGTGGGGATGGGCCGCGGCGCAGTATCCCTATGTACTGCCGCCGACGCTCACGATCGAAGCGGCCGCGGCGCCGAATCGCACGCTGGTGCTCATTCTCTGGGCGCTTGCGGCCGGAGCGTGCGTGCTCCTTCCATCCCTCTACTATCTGTTCCGCGTGTTCAAGATGCAACGGCGAAGCTGAGCGACCGCTACCGCTTCGTCACAGGGATCGCGACCCCACTGTTCTCGCCGCTCAATCGTTTGAGTCCCGCGCGTGCCTCGTTGGCGTACTGCAGGAAGAACGGGTCTCCGCGCTGCCACATGCCGGCCACGAACGCGTAGCCGTCACGAGCGCGCGCCTTGTCTCCCAGCTTCTCGGCGAGACGCGCGCGCGCGAACTCGGTGAGCGTGCCCAGGGTCGTGTTGAGCACACTCGTGTGATCGAGTATCGCGGCTGCCTCGGCGACTCGTCCCTGCGACTCGAGAAGCTCCGCCCGCGTGAGCCAGCTCCATCCGCACTCGTGACACAGACTATCCGGCAATGATGCAAATTCACGAATTGCGCCAACGCTGTCGCGCCGATTGAGGGCCAGATACGCATGTGCGAGCGCCACTGTGTACTGGAGAACTCCCGGTCCCACCGGAGGTTTCGGAGATTTGCCAACCGAATCGGCGAGATGCAGGATTTTCTGCACCATCACCGTGTCTCCGATCATCCCCCACACGCTCACCGCGCAATCCCCACAGGCTTGTCCGCTCGAGATCGCCTTCACGAGAATACTGTCCGTTGCAGCAGGCGCATCACCGGCCATGAGCGCGACCATGAGTAGACCCGACGTCTTGTTCAGCGCGAGGGCAGAGCGGACGTGGCCGCGAAGGGCCATGCCGGTCGCGACACGGCGGAGCCGCGTTGCCGAGTCGACTACGCGGTCGTGCGACTTGGCCCTGAGATAGTAAGGTCCCAGTCCTATCAGTGTTTCCCCCGAATCCGGCCATTCGAGCATGGCGGGTACCGCGCTCACGAGCTGCCCGAGGGATGCGGTGTCGAGAATCTGCCGCGTTTCCGGGGTGGTCGCGCGCGCGGGATCCGTGAGCCGCTCGACGAGTCGCATGCCGTCCGCCTGCGCGTCGGTCGGATTTTGAGCGAGATACGCGAGGAGATATCGGCGTCCAGTTGGCGTGCCATATCGAAAGCCGATCTCGATGGCGTGGATGTATGCCGGAGTGAATGCCGAATCGAGCGCGATCGAACGATCGAACGATCGCAACACCTCGGATTCCGGGACCCCCACCTTGTCTCCCCATCCCCAGTGATACTGCGCGTCCCCCAGCGCGTACCACATCTCCGGATCGTTCGCGTACCGGCGCACTCCCGCGTGCAGCGTCGCGAAGAGTTGCTGCTGCACGTCGAACGGCAAGGCATTGTGCGCTGCTCCCAACTGCGCGAACTCGCCGTTCGCAACGACGAGCAGGCTGTCTCGCGGAGAGAGTCCATGATTGAACTGCGCCGCACGCTGCAGGTAGCCGGTGGCGACCGAATCGTTCGCGCCGCCAACCCAGCCGTGCGCCAGCCCATCGTACATGAGCGCGATGCTGAACGTCGAATCGCTGTCGATCGCTCGATCATAGTTCGCGACGGCGGAATCCCAGGCGCTTCTTCTGAAATACTGCTGGCCTTCGAGAAATGCCTTGAGCGCCGGAAGCGATGTGGTGCCCACGGATGACATCTGCGCGCCGCCAAGCGCGCGCGACTTTCCGAGCTCGCGCAGCAGACCGATCGTCAGCGAGTCGGATAGGCGATCCATTCGGGACAGCGCATCCTTGCGATCGACCTCGCCGAGCACGCGACCGGAGCTGGCATCGATGAGCGATGCCGATGCGCGTACCGAGTCGCCGCCGGAGCGAAGCAGGCTGCCGACCACGGCGAGCTTCGCGCCTGTCGCCCTGCCGAGTGACGCTGCCGATTCCTTGTCCGCACGCCCCGTCCATCGCCGCACGATCACCGTGGGCGACACGGTGCGCAGTGGACCGGCTCCGTCGAGATTGCGCGACAACACGTCAACCATTCCTTCGTGCCAGAGCTTGAGATCGGAGTCGACGACGTCGAACGGCGCGACGGCGACGAGATTCTGATCGAGCGGCAGCACACGCTCGCGCCGCGAGATGAAGATGCCCGTCGCCACGAGCAGGGCGAGCACTGCGGCGCCGATCGCGATCAGCGATGCACGCGAGCGGCGCGCCCCCGGCGGTGCCGCCTCGAGCGCATCGCGAAATTCCTCGGCCGTGCGGAAGCGCTCGTCCGGTGTCTTCGCGAGGGCGCGCGCGATCGCGGCATTCACGGCCGGCGGCGTGTCCGCCCGAAGCTTCGCCACCGGCGGCGCCGGTTCCGTGAGGTGCGCCACGACCATGCTCTGCACGGATCCACTGCCGCCGAACGGATGCTGACCCGCGAGCATCTCGTAGCCGACGAGTCCCAGCGCGTAGATGTCCGCGCGCGCATCGACATGGCTGTCGCCGGCGGCCTGCTCTGGCGACATGTACGTGGGCGTGCCCACCGACATTCCGGTGCCGGTGAGGTTTCCCCCATCCGATGCGTTCACCGTGCGCGCTGCTACGATCGCTCGCGCCACGCCGAAATCCGCAAGCACGGCGTGTCCCTCTTCGAGCAGGATGTTCTCCGGCTTGATGTCGCGATGAACGATGCCCTGCCGGTGCGCATAGGCGAGCGCATCGGCGACCTCGATGAGAATCCGAACCGCGTCGCGCACCGGAAGCTTTCCGCCGGACTTGAGCCGGTGCCGCAACGATTCGCCGCGCACGAACGGCATCACGAACCAGAGGAGTCCGTCACCGGATCCCGATGCCAAGATCGGAACGATGTGCGGATGCTGCAGCTGCGCCGCGACCTCGATCTCCTTCTTGAACCGGGCCGCGCTGACTTCGCTCGCCAACTCGGGCGGCAGCACCTTGATCACGACCTGTCGGTTCAGCGACCGCTCCGTCGCGACGAACAGCCGACTCATCCCTCCGCCACCCAGCTCACGCTCGAGCACGTACACGTCGCCGAGCGCCGCCTGAAGCTGTGCAGGGAGGAGCAGATCGTTCACGAAGGAACCTCTTGTGGAAGCTCGCCTAAGATAACGCAGAGCCCAGAGGCATCGTGAGAGTGCACCCGACCCCTCTCCGCGGTCTTAACGAATCGGGTCGGCCCACGTCTGCTTTCGAGTGGAGCAACAACCGGAGGAGCACATGTTATCCAGTTGGAAGGTCGCCATAATCGGCATTACGCTCGCAACCGCGCCGCTGGTCGGCTGCGCGAGCGCACCGCCTCGTTACGATCGCGTGTACGTTCGCCAGGGACCGCCGCCCCCGCGCCGCGAAGTCATCATTGAGCGCCCGGGACCGGACTACGTCTATATCCGCGGCTATTGGGTGTACGGCCGTAACGGCGGCTACGACTGGGTACCCGGCCGCTGGGTGCGGCCGGAAGGACGTCGCCACCACTGGGTAGACGGACGCTGGGTGCACGACCGCAGCGGCTGGTACTACATCGAGGGGCACTGGCGTTAACGCGGCTCGCTTGCCGCGTGCTCGAGCTGTTCTCCCAACGTGTTCGGGTCGGTGGTGGGCGCGTTGCACACAAAGGCGCGGCAGACGTACGCGGTGGCACGATCATCCATGAGCCCGCGATCGCGCAGCAGGGGAATTCCGTCGAGATCAGGGCCCGCGGCGAGCACCAGCGAGGGCAGATAGCGCGATGCCGTTTCGCGCGCGAGCGCCTCGAAGCCCGCTTCGCCTTGCGTGCCCACGATCGCAACTTCCGTCGCGCCATGCACTGCGAGCTCCGCGGCCCCCAGCGCGTGCCCGAAGGCGGATGGGTATTGCGAGAGCGGCTCGCCCAAAGACTCGAGCACCCACTTGCCGCGCCGGATGTGCTCCTCGTTTCCCATCAAATCACCCAGCCGCAACAGCAGCTCGGCCGCGAGCGAATTTCCCGCCGGCACCGCATTGTCGGTGAGCTCGCGCGGCCGGGCGATCAGCGGCTCGGCGTCGTGCGCGGTGTCGAAGAATCCGCCGATCGTGTCGTCCCAGAACCAGCGCACCGTCGACTCGCTCAGCTCGCGCGCGCGTGCGAGCCAGCGCTCGTCCATGGTGAGCTCGTAGAGAGACAGCGCC